>JAJXUW010000104.1 GCA_021782545.1 Deltaproteobacteria bacterium
GGCAAAAAGCGATTCTGTTCGACTATCGATTCCGCGCATAACATTCCTTAGTAATACCGAGATGTTGTGCGAAGAAATATACTAAAAAATGGCTGTTTTTGCTACTTCAATTTCAACAGCCTGCTAGTGCTATATCAACACTGTGAACCGTTCCCTATTTATTCAGGTAAACAGGATATAACTCTACGCTGAGAGTGATCGGACTACCGACAATCTGTCGCCAATGTCCAAAACAGAGGGCGGTATTCGTGGCCTCGCCACATTGTTGCAATACCATGCAACACGTTGCCGTGATGTTGCATTTAAGGATACAGTAAATAAATTCAGACAATTAAAATAGTACCACGCCAGCAGCGTTGCACATGCAACACCACAAATCACTGCGTTGCACTCCAACACCACCCAAGTTCAAAACACTCCAACGAGCTGTAATTATTTAAAAATAAAAAAATTTATTTTTTTTAACATTAATTGGCACGCTCTGTGGAATAGAGAAAAGCAAACAAACGCATGACAAACCTGAGGATGCAATGACCACCGGCAAGATTGCAATACCGTACTACGGAAGCCTGACCCACCCAGCCAGCGGATTTGAACGGATCTTTTTCATTGTTGAACATGACGTCCAGCACCCCACCCAGACCCAGCCGATCAGCCTGGGGATATGGGATGCAAAACAGACCCCTTTCCTGCCCACCTGGCTGCAGGAGATCGGTGTCCGCCAGGTGGTGTGCAGCAGCAAGCCGGATGAAACATTGCTGGATACCCTGATCAACGCCGGCATCAAGGTTTTCAGCGAAGGTAGCGAGGCTGCAAGAAGGATACTTAAACAACTTAATCTGATTTAGTACCAAAGCAGACGTACCCAGATCACCACATCAAACAAAGGAATGAAAGGAGACGTACCCATGAAAGCGAAAAACAATTTCTCAACCCTGGTAGCAGAAACCACCGCACGCGGCAGCCTTGCAGTATTCGCCGGCATCACCATCTTCCTGGCAGGTTTCGTTACCTGGTCGGCAGCCAGCGCCGTTAGCGCCGTCATCAGTATTTTCAGCTAACAACCAAACAACATAATAACCCGTTAGAAAGGAGTTGCACCATGAAGGCAAAAGTTAGTTATTCCGATCTTGATGATCGCAAATACATCGGCAAGGTATTGGCTGTGGCCGGAGTTTTCGCCGCAGGAGCTGGGCTAGCAGTAGCCTGGCCAGCCCTCTCACACATAGCGCTCAGACTGGTAAGCTAATCACCTTATAGCCATCCAGAAAAGACAGGAAGGAACTCCTTCCTGTCTTTTTGTGCCTGTTGAACAGCTACACCAGATTTTCGGACTACACCACCAAACCGGACGGAATCATGACCGTTTCAGCCACCACAACAACCTTCTGCCCCTTCTGTGGTACGGGCAAGACCTATCACCTTGTGGATGGCCGCCTCAAGTGCGCCCAATGTGCACACAAATTCACCCCGATCCCCCGGCACTCCCACTTGCCTGAAGAGACCATCCGGGTTATCGGGAGGTATTTTTGGGAGATGACACCCACCATCTCCGTGGCCTCGACACTGAATCTAAATATCAAGACCGTACAACGGTATTTTCTCCGTGCACGTGAAGGGATGGCGCGTTGCTGCGAGGAATCGGCAATGGCGCACTTTGGCACCGACCGCGTGCCGCCAGGCCTGTTTGAACGCGACGGATCACGAACAAGCTGTGGCAACCAAGCCCAGCCGGTCTGCGCTATAGCCGTATCAGCTGAAACGATCTCGCTTTTATTTGCTGATGAGAATACGGAGCAGATTGCCCTCCCCCAGGCCGCAGAGATCGCAGGATGGCTCTATGGCCGCACCCCGGAGAGCATCACGCGGCACCTGTTGGACCAGATCTACCTGTATCTCCATGCACTACCTGCATCATCAGATCTCCCGCGCCTTTTTTGGCAGTTTGCCAAAAAAGGCCTGACACGTTATCAGGGGGGATTCCGCCATAACTTCCCCCTGTTCCTGCGGGAAATGGAATTCCGTTTCAAGGTGCGTCAGCGCCCCGACGCTGCAGACCTTTGCTGTCAATTGCTGATCGATCACACTACCCATCAGGAGAACTAAACACATGCGACACCTTGTCTACCCGTTTCTGATTCTTTGCGTCCTCATGGGACTACTGTCTGCTCCGGCAATTACCCATGCCGAGACCAACAGCATGGCCTACGATCCCGAGAATTGTCTCGGTTGCCACGGCAACAAGATCAATCTCGGCACCTTCGGCGCCTCACCGCACGGCAAGAACGGCTGCACCAGCTGTCACCTGCAGAGCGCCGACCTAAAACGCCACATGACCGGCGCCGTCAAGGTTGAAAAGGTCAACTGCGCCCGTTGCCACGGTAATGAGGCCAAAGAGTTTGCCACGAGCGTTCATGCCGATAAAGGGCTCACCTGCGCATCCTGCCACAACGACATCCACAGCATGACCTCCAAAAAGGATGACAAAAAGGCGATCATGGCGGCCTGCCTGCAGTGCCACCCCAATGAGAAGGATTTTCTTACCTCGGTGCACGGCAAGGCGGTGATGAAAGGGAGCAAGGATGCACCTGACTGCTCCAACTGCCACGGTCTGCACAACATCAAAAAGATTCAGCCGGTCTCAACGGTTGCAGGCCGCATGTTCCACGTCGACGCCTGCATCAAGTGTCACAGCGATGAAAAGATGATGGAACGCAACCATGTCAATCCCGCTGCGGCAGAAACCTACCTGGAAAGCTATCACGGCAAGGGGTATCGCCTGGGGATGCTGAAAAAGGCCGCCGGATGCTCCGATTGCCACACCGCTCACAACGTACTGCCCGCAGCGGACCCTGCATCAAGCGTGAACCCCGCCAATGCGGCCAAGACCTGCGCCCAGTGCCACACCAAGGCCACGGCGCTGTTTGCCAAGTTCTACGCCCACGGCAGCCACTCCGACCGCGAGAACTACCCCCTCCTCTTCTGGACCTTCAAGGCCATGACCGGCCTTTTGGTCGGTACCTTTGCCGTATTCTGGCTCCATACCCTGCTCTGGATGTTCCGTGGTTTTGTGGAAAACCGTGAAAAGCAAAAGGCCCTATTCGAAGGCCATGTCCACCACGTCGAAGATCCGCACAAACTGTACTACCGCTTCAAAAAACGTCATATCTTCCTGCACTTCACCGTGATCGTCAGCTTCCTGGGCTTGTCACTGACTGGTCTGCCGCTCAAGTTCTCCGACCAGCCCTGGGCAAAAACCCTGATGTCTTTCTACGGCGGTATCGAATACGCCGGCCTGATTCACCGCGGTTGCGCCATCCTGACCTTCTACTACTTCCTTGGTGCGCTCTGGATGAGCATCGACTTCCTGTTCCTGCGCAGGGATATCCGTGGCAACTTCCTGCAACGTATGTTCGGCCCTGATTCGCTGATGCCCAACTTCCGCGATATCAAAGATGTTATTGGCATGGTCAAGTGGTTCTTCTTTAAGGGCCCCAAACCGACCTTTGACCGCTGGACCTACTGGGAAAAATTCGACTTTATCGCCGTTTTCTGGGGTATGTTTGCCATCGGCGGTTCCGGCCTGATGCTCTGGTTCCCCGAGTTTTTCGGCCAGTTCCTGCCGGGCTGGATGTTCAACGTGGCAACCATTGTCCACTCCGATGAGGCCCTGCTGGCCACCGGCTTCATCTTTACCGTGCACTTCTTTAACACCCACGGGCGTCCCGAAAAGTTCCCGATGGACTTTGTCATCTTCAATGGCCAGATGTCGAAGGAAGAGTTCATTGAAGAACGTGGAGACCAATGGAAGCGCTACGAAGATCAAGGCATTACCGAAAACTTCGTCTGCGATAAACCAAGCAGTGTCTGGTATGACTTCCTCTTCAAGGCCTTCGGCTTCCTGGCGGTTTTCACCGGCCTGTCCCTAGCCGTGGCGATGTTGTATGCCTTTCTAAGATAACAGGTTGTCTCTGGGGGGCAGGTTGACTGCCCCCCTTTTTTCATTTCCACCCAAGAGGAATTAATCCATGAAAAACGTACAAACAGTTCCCATCCTCGCCTTAGTCCTGTATATTTGTGGCGGTTTGAGCACCTTCAGCGGCATCGGCATACTCCTTATCGGACCGGCCGCAGAAACGATAACCGCGTTTACCTTGGTCATCGCTGGTGTCCTGCTGTCGATGACCGGCGTAATGCTGATGCGTATCACCCGCAACCGGACAGAACATCAACTGCGCTGCACGACTAAATCCTGATGGTAGTTTCCCCGCCTGTCCCGGAGGGAGAGGTAATGAACGATAAAAACGATTGCAAGCAGCTGGAATATTTCTCACACATCATCGATTCGGTGGCAGATGGTGTGTTCACCGTTGACAACGACATGAAAATCCTGGCCTACAACCGCGCCGCCGAGCAGATCACCGGTATACCGCGCGACCAGGCCATTGGTCACCCTTGCCACTCGGTATTCCGTACGGCCGTCTGTTTCAGCGCCTGCCCTGTCCGGGAAGCCCTACAGAAGAAAAAACCGGTTCTCAATCGGGAAATCAGCATACAAAACAGCCTCGGCGATCTGGTACCGATCTCGGTCAGCGCCTCGATCCTCTACGATGGGGACGGCAACCCGATCGGCGGTGTGGAGACCATGCGCAGCCTCCGCCGCATCTATGCCATCATGGATAGTGTGGCAGACGGCCTGTTTACCGTTGACGAAGGGTTGATCATCACCCATTTCAACAAGGCGGCCGAAGAGATCACCGGGGTTTCCCACGATGAGGCCATCGGCAAGCCGTGCTATGAAATTTTCCGTTCCGAGGCGTGCAGCGGCGCCTGCCCGATGGTGGAGGCCATCGCCACGGGCCAGTCGATCCAACGAGAAGTAGAGATCACCGACCTCAAGGGCAGAAAGAAGCTGATTTCAGTCAGTGCCTCAACCTTATACGACTGCGCAGGCAATGTGATGGGCGGCATCGAAACCGTTCGCGACCTGACTCCCATTGCCAGCATCAAGGAAGAAATGCAGCAGAAATACACCTTCCGGAGCCTCGTCAGCCGCAATCCGGTGATGCGCCGCCTGTTTGACGTCATGGGAGACATCGCGGCCAGCGATGCAACCGTGTTCCTGCATGGCGAATCAGGCACCGGCAAGGAACTGTTTGCCCGGGCGATCCATGAACTCTCGCCACGCCGTAACGGCCCGCTGGTAATCGTCAACTGCGGCGCCCTGCCCGAAACCTTGCTGGAATCAGAAATCTTCGGGGTACGTAAGGGCGCCTTTACCGGAGCAACGGAAAACCGGCCCGGTCGCCTGGAGCTCTGCCAGGGAGGCACCTTCTTTCTGGATGAAGTGGGTGACCTGCCGCTGCAGCTCCAGGTCAAGCTGCTGCGGGTGCTGGAAAACCACGAATTCCAGCCCTTGGGGGCGCGATCCCCCATCAAGGCGGATGTCCGTTTCATTACCGCCACCCACCGCAACCTTGAAGAGATGGTGGCGAACGGAACCTTTCGTCAAGATCTCTACTTCAGGATCAACATCGTCACCTTGAACATACCGCCACTGCGGGAACGCCTTGATGATATCCCCCTGCTCGTCGACATGGCGCTGCAACGGTTCAACCTTGCCTATAACAAGAAAGTCAGGAACGTTGCACCGGATGTGATCAAATTGCTGCTGCACTACTCGTTTCCCGGCAACGTC
>JAJXUW010000105.1 GCA_021782545.1 Deltaproteobacteria bacterium
AGGACAGACAGCTCATGCAGGAACAAGCAACCCAGAAGATAGCGGTCAACATCGAAGATGAAATGAAACGGTCCTACATGGACTACGCCATGTCGGTCATCATCGGCCGGGCCCTGCCCGATGTGCGCGACGGCCTCAAGCCGGTGCACCGGCGCTGCCTGTATGCCATGCACGACATGGGCAACGACTACAACAAGCCGTACAAGAAATCGGCCCGGGTGGTCGGTGATGTCATCGGTAAATATCACCCCCACGGCGATACCGCCGTGTATGACACCATTGTGCGGATGGCCCAGGACTTTTCGCTACGCTACCTGCTGGTGGACGGCCAGGGCAACTTCGGTTCGGTGGACGGTGACAGCCCGGCCGCCATGCGGTATACCGAGATCCGGATGAAGCAGCTCACCCACGAGCTGTTGGCCGATCTGGAAAAGGAGACCGTCCCGTTTACCCCCAACTACGACGAGTCGCTCTCCGAGCCGGCGGTGCTGCCGTCCAAGTTCCCCAACCTGCTGGTGAACGGGTCGGCCGGTATCGCGGTGGGGATGGCCACCAACATCCCGCCCCACAACCTGGGCGAGGTGATCGAGGCCATTATCGCCCTGATCCACAACCCGGCCCTCTCCTTTGAGGAATTGCTGGCGCTGGTGCCGGGCCCCGATTTTCCCACCGGCGGCACCATCTACGGCCGCCAGGGTATTCTGGATGCCTACGCCACCGGCCGGGGCGTGATCCAGATCCGGGCCAGGGCCCATGTGGAAACCAGCAAGAAGCAGGACCGCCAGTCGATCGTGGTGACCGAGATCCCCTACCAGGTCAACAAGGCCCGCCTGATCACCAGCATCGCCGAACTGGTGAAGGAGAAGAGGATCGAGGGAATCAGCGACCTGCGGGACGAATCGGACCGCGACGGCATGCGGATCGTGATTGACCTGAAAAAGGACGAGAACGCCGAGGTGCTGCTGAACCAGCTCTACAAGCATACCCAGATGCAGACCTCCTTCGGCATCAACATGCTGGCCATCGTCCACAACCGTCCCAAGGTGCTGTCACTGGTGGAGATGATGCACTGTTTCATCGAACACCGTCGTGAGGTGGTCACCCGCCGCACCCTGTTCGAACTGAAGAAGGCCGAGGCACGAGCCCATATCTTGGAAGGTCTGAAGATAGCCCTGGACTGGCTGGATGCGGTGATCGAACTGATCCGCGCATCCAAAACGCCGCCTGAGGCCAAGCAGGGATTGATGGATGGCGCCTTTGCGGACCCGCTCTATCTCAAACGCCTCGATCTCCCGGCACCGGCCGGCTACGAGGGCGGCGTCAAGCTGTCGGATCTCCAGGCCCAGGCCATCCTTGATATGCGGCTGCAACGCCTGACCGGCCTGGAACGCGACAAGATCCTGCAGGAGTATGACGAGATCCTCAAACTGATCGCCCGCCTGAAGGAGATCCTCGGCTCCGACGAGGAGATCATGAAGATCATCGTGGGCGAACTTGCCGAGATCAAGGAGCGGTTCGGCGACAGGCGCCGCAGCGAGATCATCGACCGCACCGCCGAAATATCCCTGGAAGACACCATTGAGGATGCCGAGATGGTGGTCACGGTCTCCCACTCCGGCTACATCAAGCGCAGTGCCGTGGACCTGTACCGCGCCCAGCGCCGGGGTGGCAAGGGCAAGACCGGCATGAAGACCAAGGACGAGGATTTCGTGGAGCAGCTGTTCATCGCCTCCACCAAGGACTACCTGCTGTTCTTCACCGATATGGGACGGGTCTACCGGATCAAGGTGTACGAGATACCTGAAGGAAGCCGCACCACCAAAGGCAAGGCGGTGGTCAACCTGGTCAATGTACAGGACGGCGAGAAGGTGACCACCATCCTGCCGGTGAAAGATCTGGACCGCGAGGACCTGTTCCTGTTCATGGCCACCCAGAACGGCGTGGTCAAAAAGACCCCGCTGGTGGAGTACGGTAACATCCGCACCAGCGGCATCAATGCCGTCAACCTGGACGAGGGGGACAAGCTGATCGCCGTGGCCCTGACCGATGGCGGCAAGGATATCTTCCTGGCCTCCCGCAACGGCAAGGCGATCCGTTTCAGCGAGGAAGACGCCCGTCCCATGGGCCGGGTGACCCGCGGCGTGCGCGGCATGAACCTTGAGGGCGGCGATGTGGTGATCGGCATGGAGGTGGTGGACCCCACCGCCACCGGTTCCACCATCTTCACCGTCACCGAGAACGGTTACGGCAAGCGGACCGATCTGGACGAGTATCGCGGTCAGAGCCGCGGCGGCAAGGGACTGATCACCATCAAGACCAGCGACCGTAACGGCATGGTGGTGGATGTGATGCAGGTGGCCGACGACAACGAGCTGATGGTGATCACCGACCAGGGCAAGATTCTGCGGGTGCCGGTTTCCGGCTTCTCGGTAATCGGCCGCAACACGCAAGGGGTGCGTCTGATGGTGACCGAGGAGCAGGAAAAGATTGTGGCGGTGGCAAAACTGGCAGAACAGGATGACGACGAGGGTGACGAGGGTCCGGCATAGCGGACGAATCACACCATGCCCAGGGTTGTCAATTTTGATAGTTCCCATCGGGAACGGCGGCGAATCGTGCGGCTGCTTGATTTTCTCAAGCGGGATAGTCTGACCCGCGACCAGTTGGAGCGGATCGGCCGCCGTCTGCAGAAGGCGGGCCGTCGCGCCCTGCCCCCGCTGGTGCGGCGGCTGTGGCACGAGCAGGACCGCGAACAGCTCTACCGGTATACCTGCATGCTGGACTTCTTCGATGCCGCCACCTGGCTGGACCAGCTGGTGGCGTTGACCCTCAAGCGGCGCGATTTGGGCGAGGAAGGCCGGGTACCGCTGCTGGAGATCCTGCAGGATTACGGCGTGGATGTCTCGGTACCGCCCTTTAGTCGTACCGATCTGACCGCAAGCTCACTCAGCGATTTCCTCGATACCTGCCTCACCGACGGCGTCTGGGGGCTGGTCCGTTTTATGGACCGGTTTCTTGATGCGGATGAGGGGCTGCGCAGCCAACTGATACGCCGTCTGGGCGGTCGTGCCGATCATGGGGCCGAGGCCGCGGCGATCCTGCGCATGCTGGCTTACTTCGACTATGCCGAAGTGGCCGGTCTGGCGGTGGAGGCGTTGGGCAGCCTGCGTCACGGCTGTGCCCTGGCGGTGCTGCAGCAACTGAAGTTTCTGGTGGTTGCGGGGCTTGAGGAACGGATCGAGCGCAGCATACGCCGTCTCGGCTTCTTGGGCATCCGGGAGACCGAACCGTTGCCGGCCACCTTTTCCGCGGGCACCGAGCTGATTACCGCCCAGTCGTCGCCGGTTGACTGCTACGGGGCGCGCACGCTATGGTTTTCCTGGAGGCTTGCCGACGGCTCGCTGGCAGCGCTGGTGGTGCAGACCGGTGATGGTGAAGGGGTGCTGCATGCGGTGCAGGCCCGTTTCCTGGACTCCAAGGAGCATGATGACTACCTGGATGAAATTAATGCCGATGAGGGGATGTTTGCGGTTGGGTTGCCGTACCTGCTGAACCTGCTTCGGGACGCAGCCAAGCAAAGCATCGAGCAGAACTTCTACCTGCCGCCCGACCTGTACGCCGGCCGCCATCTGTTTGGACCGCTGGATCTCCGGCCAGAACAGTACCTGCCCAGCTTCCCGGCGGAACTTTTGGACGGCCTAGTGGAGCGACTGCCCTCCAGACTGAGCGGGAGCGAGACCCTTCTGGATGAACCGTTTTTCGAAGGGTGGCTCTATTCTGACCCACTGGTGTATGAACTGGCCGATTCGGCAGGCAAAGGACCCCTGCCGGACAAGGGGCACGAGGCGTTGGAACCCCTTCTTGAGCGGTTTTGCACTGAATTGGTGGAGCCCAATAAACTGGGGATCGTTCGACGTCTGTTACTCTCTGCGGATTTGATGCAGCAGTGCAATACGGCAACAGAGCTTTTGCAGCGGGTTCTGGCGGTTGCCATGGCGTTGGTTGGGGCGCCGGTCCCCTTGTCAGGGCACCCCTTTATCCGGCGCTTGGCGTTGGATAGTATCGAGATGGCCCGGCAGTCCCTCGACGAGGGCTTTGACCCGCGCAGGCAGCAGCTGTACGATGACGAGGAGTGGGAATGAAGATCGCGGTGATCGGTGCCGGAAGCTGGGGTACGGCCCTGGCGCAGCTTTTGGCCGGAAACGGCCATGACGTCTGCCTGTGGGCCTATGAACCGGAACTGGTGGCCGGTATGCAGGCTGCCAGGGTCAATCACCTGTTTTTGCCGGGGGTCGAACTACACCCTGCCATGACCTTCAGCAACGACCTGACGGCGGCGGTCGCGGGACGCGAATTGGTCTTACTGGTTACTCCTACCCAGGTGCTGCGCGGGATTCTGCAGCAGCTGACTGGCGCCTTGACAGAAAGAGTTCTGCTGGTGAACGCCTCCAAGGGGATTGAACTCGGGACCCTCTGCACCGTTTCGCAGATTGTGGCCCAGACGGTGGGAGAGGATGCCCTCAACCGGTATGTTGCCCTCTCGGGCCCCACCTTTGCCAAGGAGGTGGCTGCCGGATTGCCGTCACTGATCGTGGCCGGCTCAAGTAACCAGTCGGCGGCACAACAGGTGCAGGCGGCGTTCAGCAACCCAGTGTTCCGGGTCTATTCCAGTGAGGACCCGGTGGGGGTGGAATTGGGGGGCGCGGTCAAGAACGTGATCGCCATTGCCGCAGGGATCGCCGACGGTCTGGGATTCGGTCACAACACCCGTGCCGCTCTGATCACCCGCGGCTTGGCCGAGATGCGCCGTTTGGGACGGGCGTTAGGGGCGCAGGACGCCACCTTTGCCGGCCTGGCCGGCATGGGCGATCTGGTGCTGACCTGCACCGGTGACCTCTCCCGCAACCGCACCGTGGGAGTGAAGCTGGGCCAGGGCCAAAAGCTGTCCGATATCCTGGCCGAGATGCGGATGGTGGCCGAAGGGGTCAAGAGCGCGGAGTCGGTCCATGCCCTGGCCGACCGGTTGCACGTGGATATGCCGATAACCGTGGAAGTCTACAGCATTCTGCATCGCGACAAGCCGGCGCGGCAGGCGGTGCTGGAGCTTATGTCGCGGGATCTCAAATCGGAACACGTCTGAGGCGTCCTGGCAATGAATCGTCCTGCCGTTCTGCAGGCAGAACGGCCGAAGGGTTTCGGCTCAATGCCGCGGTCCTGCAGCAGGTCAGATATGGTCCAGCAGGCCGCGGTTCCTACAATGACACCGCCTAACAGTACAATCGCCTCCATGGTTTGTTACCTCCAGTTGGTATGCCGTCGAGCGTACCATGCCAACCTGACAGGAAATGTCAGATCGCTCCAGGTAAGGGCTAAAACTTTTTACTTGATTTCCTGCCCAAGGGGTGGTAGATAAATCCCTCCGTGCCCAGGTGGTGGAATTGGTAGACACGCAAGATTCAGGTTCTTGTGCTCGCAAGGGTGTGCTGGTTCGAGTCCAGTCCTGGGCACCACTTAACACAAGCA
>JAJXUW010000106.1 GCA_021782545.1 Deltaproteobacteria bacterium
CGACGCTTATAGGATAGCTGTACTTGAGCAGCCGGCCGCAGTCAAAACAACGGGCAGCGCCTGTAAACTGTTTCCAAAATGTCCGGTTGCACGACCTTTTGGTGAAGAAGACCCAGGGCTGTTCATCCGTAAAACAGTTTACAATGTCGGCATGGACCTTTTCAGCACCGCCGGTGTGATAGAAGGGAAAGAAAAAGAACAGACCAGACGGGTTATGGAGCGGCAGCAGCCGGCCGATGAGACGGCCACAGGCGACAACGGCGTAGAGTACCAACCTGCGCAGCCGGTTCATAACGGTTCCCCCAGGCACTGTTCCAGCAAGGCGACGGTCTCGCGACACATACGGTCAAGGCCGAACAGATTTTCCGCGCGTCTGCGCAGTACCTCCCCCTGAGCACGACGCAGGGCCTGATCCCCCAGCAGCCGTTCCAGCTGGTCGGCCAGCAACGCGGGCTGACCGGGTGGGGCGAGAAACGCGCTGCCCTCATCCCCCACCGCCTCATGCATGCCGGGGATAGCACTGCCGACCACCGGCAGACCACTCGCCATCGCCTCCAATACGGCGTTGGGAATCCCTTCGCTGCGTGAGGAATGGACACACAGATCGGCGGCTGCCAGCAGACCGGAGACATCCGCCACCGTCCCCAGGAAACGTACCCGGCGTTCGATCCCCAGCTGCACGGCCTGGCGGCGTAACGCATCCGCCTGATCGTCACATCGTCCGGCCAACGCCAGAAGCGGTGGTTGAGCGGGATTACCACGGGCCAGCAGGTGTTGCCAGGCCTGCAACAAGGTGGCGTGATCCTTGTACCTGCTCAAGTTTGCCACCATGACGGCGACTACGGTGTCGTCAGCAACCCCCAGCCGTTGTCGCCAGGTCCGGCGGTCGTCCAGAGGCGCTGTCAGGCTGACACCGTTGCGGATCAGATGAACCTGGGAGGGGGCCACCCCGAACGTCTCCAACAGGTACTGTCTGCCCCCCTCGGCATTGGCGACAAGATGACGTACGCGACCGATAGCCAGCCGGTGCAGCAGCGTAGGCGGCAGGCAGAGCCCGGCATCTGCCTGGTTCCAGATGCAGAGCCTGACGCCGCACCGGCGCCACAGCAGGGCCGCCGCCAGGTTCGGCACCGTGGTGTAGGAGAGCAGGATATCAGGGCGTTCTGCCCGCAGAAACCAAAAAAGCCGCAGCAAATGGGGCAGTCTCCGGCGCAGCCCCCAATGCAGCGGCACCGCACGCCAGGGGATACCCCAGCGCTCGCACTGATCGGCAACGGCACCCCGGACCGCCCCTAATCCCCACACCTGTACCGCGGCCCCCTCCTTTTCCTGCAGATGGCGGGCCAGCAGCAACCCCTGCCGTTCGGCCCCTCCCATCTCCAGACTGCCAAAGAGGAACAGTATTCGTCTACCCGACCGTTTCATGACGCCGTCGTACCTACCACCAACGCGGCATCGTGAGGGCCCGCACCATCATGGCGGCGGTAGGCCTGAGCGAACGAGAGGCATAGCAGGCACCATGGGCAGCTACCCAGTATGACAGACAGGTCGCCGCGGCGGCCCCCATGGCACCATACCGTGGTATCAACAGCAGGTTGAGCAGGATATTGGCGATGGCGCCGGCCGATGCGGTCCAAAGCTGGGCCCGTCCCCAGTCCAGTGCGATAAAATGCGCATTGCGGGCCACCGTAAGGTTGGCAAACAGGCCTGCCCAGATCAGCACGGCCAACAGCGGTGCGGCCGGCTGATAGGCACTCCCGAACAGGAGGCGCACCAGCCACGGGGCCAGCAGGGTGACCGGTACCGCCACGGCATACCCTAAAAAGGCCAGCAGGTTGTACAGACGTTGCAGCTTCAGCTGAAACTGGGTCTCATCGCCAGCCCGCAGTTCGACAATGCGCGGAAATACCGATGAAACAATCGCCGCAGGCACGAAGTACCAGACCTCTGAGATGCGCACTGCGGCGGCATAATAGCCGACCTGCGCCTCTGGCGCCAACGCACCCAGCATGACCTGATCAACCCGCAAATAGATCATCAAGACAATTCCCGAAAGGACCATCGGTACCGCACTGCCTGCCAGGGCGCGGAATTGTGCGCCATCCCACCGCCAAGAGGTCACTCGCCCGCCGCGGATGCGATAGACCAGTACCATGAGGCAGGCGGTCACCAACGCCTCAAACGCCGTGGCGAGACCAACCGCCGCAAGCGACGCGCCGGCCATCACGCAGGCGATCTTTGCCAGCGATGCGGTGATAAATGCGGCGATGCGCGCCATAACGCTATAGCGTGAGGAGACCTGTGACTGGAACCAGAGGTCGATCACCTCCGTTGCCTGAAACAGCAGTGAGCTGCCCAACAGGGCGACCAGAAGCAGCGAGGTTCGATCGGCTGGCCGCACTACGATGATCGTTCCCACGGCCAGCAGGTAGGCGATGGCGCCACTTGCCAGGCGGAGCACAAAAGTGGTCCCCAGAATACACGGACTACCGTCAGGTTCGGTCACCAGCTCGCGCACCACCAGTGATTCCAGACCAAACAGGGCGATAGCCGAGAACAGCATGACAAAGGAACCGGTAAAACTGAGCAGGCCATAGCCCGCTGGCCCGAGATAGCGCGCCACCCAGACGCCGACCACCAGTCCGACTCCCATGCGGATCAGACGGTCACTGAACAGCCAGAGCGTGTTGTTGAAGCCGGGAGTCTGCGTTGCAGCTGCCAGACGATCACGCATGCTGCGGGGGAGGTAGGTAAGAATGGCTGCGGCCATGGTGGGACCTCTCAGGGGCGGCGGCCGCTTCCCATGTATGCCACATCAGACGGCATGCTGCTGCTCCAGAAAACGGGCAGGGACAAGTATCGCCGCAGGATCGGCTCCGAGCTCCAGCAAGGCGGCCTTCAGGTCCGCGGCCCGCTTGCACGATGAAATGACGATCCGGTGCGTCTCTCCCAACAGGGCATAGGCAAGCGAGACCACCTCGCATCCCATAAACCGTTCGCCAACACCGACGGTATCCATGGCGCCTGACAGTTCCAGACCGGCCTGTTGCAGGGTAAGCCAGGCAACGCCGGCAACACCGTCGATGCCGCAGAAGGCCACCCGCTCCACGCCCTCTTCCTGCAGTCGCTCGGCTATCTGCCGATATTCCTCCTGCACCACAGACAGCAGGTCGTCCAGATAGCGGGCGTGCAGCAACGCCAGTCGCTGGCGCTCCATCTCCCCCCTGGTGGTAAGGTCATAACTGTTGCGATTGGCGGTCACCACCTGGGCCTTCACCCAGCCGTTGTCGCTGCAGACCCTGAGATAGCCGTTCACCAGCCCCAAGGCGCTGTCAAGACGCCGCGCAAGGTCGCGCTGCGAGGCGACATCCCCGCTGCGCAGTTCACACAGCAGACGAAAGACCGTGTAGTCATCAAGCGACGTGGCACTCTTTTTGTTCATGGGCTGAACATTACTCCAAGCGGCATTATTTTGCAACAGCCAACAACCGCCGGTAGAGCACCGCAAGGTCGGCGGCCCGCTGTTTCCAGGCGTGCTGCTCACGGGCACGGAGCCGAAGCGCGTGCCCCCGCTTCTGCAACTCATCTTTATCGGCCAGGGTCTCTTCGATGCAGCGGGCAAGGCCATCGACGCTGCCCGGCTCGACATAGATGCCGTCATCACCTAGCAGTTCCCGGTTAACCGGGCTGTCAAAACAGACGGTGGGCAGCCCGCATGCCATATAGTTCAACAGCTTGCCGTTTGCCTCGGTGGCGGAAAGCTTGGGCGCCACGGCCAGATCGCCGGCCGAGAGCAGCAGGGGTGCGTCGGCATACGCAACCTTCCCGGTAAAGGTGACGAAACCGGCCAGCTTGAGATCCTGCGCCGCCTGACGGTACGGTTCATCGGGGAACCCCATCAGTAGCAGGTGGAAGGTGCAGCGGCGCTCCTTCAACAGGGCTGCTGCCTTAAGCAAGAGGTCGGTGCCCTGGTAGCGGTTCATAAGCCCCAAGTAGACCACCAGCGGCAGTTCCTCGCTGATGCCGAGCCGGTTACGCGCCTCGCTGCGGTCAAGCGGCCGGAAAAGCTTCGTATCCACGCCATCGGGAAAGGCCACCACCCGCTGAGCCGGTACCCCCGCGGCCACCAGTTCGTCCCGCCCCGGCGTAGAGCTGGTGAGCACCAGATCGGCCAACCGGTTGATCCGCCGTTCCAGCCTCGTAAACAGACGGTGCAGCAGCGAACCAGCCGTGAAAAAACCGTGGTTGAGCGATTCGCCGGTCAGACTGCCCTGATAGTCAAACAGCAGCGGCACCCGCTGCAGCCGGGCCACCAGCCACCCCACCAGGGCCCCCTCATGCAGATGGGCATGGATGAGATCGGGGCGGAAACGGCGCGCAACGGCCACGGCCCTGCCCAGGAGCAGCAGGTCAAGATACGGCTTGTGCCAGGAGGGGCCTGCCTCCCGTTTTTCGTACCAAGGCACCCCGATACTCCGGTCCACCGGCACCGGCTCGATATCCCGCCCCAGATGATAGGTGACGATCCTGACCTGATGCCCCAGCGCCATGAGCGAACGGGCCTCCTCAAAGATCCTGACATGGCAGCCCCGGTCGGAAAAATAGGGGGTCGGGGCGATCATCAGGATCTTGAGCGGAGCAGACGCAGCAGCAGCGGCCTTCTCGCCACTCCCCTGCCCTGCCTCGTTGTGCGGTTCCTCACTCCGGCTCATTCAGGCGTTCCCGTACCGTGTAGACCGGCTTGCCCTGGGATTCGTACCAGGTCCGGGCGTTTAGCTCCCCCAACAGCCCCAGGGTGATGAACTGCACCCCCATGAACAGAAGAAAGGCGGTCAGGATCAGAAGTGGATTACGGTTCATGCTGGTATGGGCAAACAGCTTCATGTACAGGGTGGTAGCACCGGTGAGTAGCGCCAGCAGCAGGGAGTAGATGCCCCACTTGCCGAACAGCTGGATCGGCTTGGTGGCGTAGGAGAGCAGAAATTTCACCGTGATGAGATCCAATACCACCCGCATGGTGCGGGAGATGCCGTATTTGCTCTGCCCGTGCAGACGCGGGTGATGCCGCACCGGCAGTTCAGCCACCCGCGCCCCCACCCGGGAGGCCAGGGCCGGCACAAAACGGTGCATTTCACCGTACAAACCGATCCCCTCCAGCACCTCGCGGCGATAGGCCTTGAGGGTGCAGCCGTAATCGTGCAGGTGGACGCCGGTCATGCGGGAGATGAGGCCGTTGGCGATGCGCGACGGCAGGGTGCGGTTCAGGAAGGCGTCCTGGCGATCCCGACGCCAGCCGGAGACCACGTCGTACCCCTCTCTGATCTTCTCCAGAAGCAGCGGGATATCGGCCGGATCGTTCTGCAGGTCGCCGTCCATCGGGACGATCACCGCACCGCGAGCGGCCTCGAAACCGGCCGCCATGGCGGCGGTCTGGCCGAAATTACGCCTGAAACGGATCACCCGC
>JAJXUW010000021.1 GCA_021782545.1 Deltaproteobacteria bacterium
GTTTTCCGATCGCCAAGATCGCGGCCAAACTGGCCGTGGGCTACACCCTGGACGAGATTACCAACGACATCACCCGCGAAACCCCGGCCTGCTTCGAGCCGACCATCGATTATGTGGTGACCAAGATCCCGCGCTTCACCTTTGAAAAGTTCCCGGCTGCCGATGCCACTCTGACCACCCAGATGAAGTCAGTTGGCGAAGTGATGGCCATCGGCCGTACCTTCAAGGAGTCGTTCCAGAAGGCGCTGCGTTCACTGGAGATCGGTGTCTGCGGTCTGGATTCCAAGTTGTTTGACTTGGCGGCCGAGACGCGTCGTGCCTTGAGCGAGCATGAGCAGTACCTGCTGCTGGAAAAACTAAAGACTCCCAATGCCGAGCGGGTCTGGTATCTGGGGGATGCCCTGCGTAGCGGCATGAGCGTGGAGGAGATCCAAGGCCACACCTTCTTCGACCCTTGGTTTCTGCACTGCATCCGTCAGATCATCGAGAAGGAGAGCGAGCTCAAAGCGCTTGATCCTGACAATGTCACTGCCAACCAACTCTTTGAAGCCAAGCAGTACGGCTTCTCGGACAAGATGCTGGCCAAGCTGTGGAAAAGCAGCGAGGACGCCGTACGGGAGCTGCGCTGGAGGCTGAACATCCGGCCCGTGTACAAGCGGGTCGACACCTGCGCTGCCGAGTTCGTGGCCTATACGCCGTACCTCTATTCCACTTACGAACAGGAGTGCGAGGCAGACATCACCGACCGCACGAAGATCATGATCCTTGGCGGTGGGCCCAACCGGATCGGACAGGGGATCGAGTTCGACTACTGCTGCGTGCATGGCGTGTTTGCCCTGGCCGAAGACGGCTTTGAAACCATCATGGTCAACTGCAACCCTGAGACGGTCTCCACCGATTACGATACCTCCGACCGCCTGTACTTCGATCCGCTCACCCTGGAGGATGTGCTGGAGATCGTGGCCAAGGAGAAACCAGCCGGTGTGATCGTCCAGTTTGGTGGCCAGACCCCGCTCAAGCTGGCAGTGGCCCTGGAAAAGGCAGGGGTGCCGATCATCGGCACCACACCGGACGCCATCGACCGGGCCGAGGATAGGGAGCGGTTCCAGGAGATGCTGCATAAGCTCAACCTGCTGCAGCCGGCCAACGGCACGGCCCGTTCCACCACAGAGGCGCTTGCTGCGGCCAACCGGATCGGCTACCCGGTGGTGGTGCGTCCTTCCTACGTGTTGGGAGGTCGCGCCATGGAGATCGTGTACGATGACGAAAACCTGCAGCGGTATATGACCACAGCCGTGCAGGCCTCGCCGGAACACCCGATCCTGATAGACAAATTTCTTGATAATGCCATTGAGGTGGACGTTGACGCCCTGTGCGATGGAACGCAGGTGGTGATCGGCGGGATCATGGAGCATATCGAGGAGGCAGGCATCCATTCCGGCGATTCGGCCTGCTCGTTGCCGCCGTATTCCCTCAACCCCTCGCTGGTGGCAGAAATCAGGCGTCAGACCGAGGTGATGGCGCTGGAGCTGAACGTCAAGGGCTTGATGAACGTTCAGTACGCGGTGAAGGACGGGACGATCTACGTGCTGGAGGTCAATCCGCGGGCATCCCGCACCGTACCGTTTGTTTCCAAGGCCACCGGCAGACAGCTCGCCAAAATAGCCGCCAGGGTTATGGCAGGCCAGACGTTGCCCGTGTTGGGGGTTTCCGGGGATATTGTGCCGAGCTATTATTCGGTCAAGGAGGCGGTTTTCCCCTTCGTTAAATTCCCCGGGGTGGATACCATCCTCGGTCCGGAGATGAAGTCCACCGGTGAGGTGATGGGGATCGGCGACAGCTTTGCCGAGGCCTTTGCCAAGTCACAGGTCGGGGCCAACGTCAAGTTGCCGATGGTCGGCAACGCCTTTATCAGCGTGCGGGACGACGACAAGAAACATGTTGTAAACGTGGCTAAAAAGCTGTATAAGGCTGGTTTCGGCCTGCTGGCAACAGCAGGCACTGCTGTTTTTCTGGAAGAGAAGGGGATTCCGGTCAAGCGGATCAACAAGGTCAAGGATGGCCGTCCCCACATCGTCGACGCCATAAAAAACGGTGAGGTGCAGTTGGTAATCAACACCACCCAAGGCGCTCAGGCCGTGGCTGACTCCTTCTCCATCCGCCGGGAGTCGTTGATGCATAGTATCGCCTACTACACCACCACCGCTGGTGCCAATGCCGCTGTGGATGCAATTATTGTGCTGAAGGAACAGGAACTGCAGGTGAAGCCGCTGCAGGATTATCTTCGTTAGGAGTTGCTGGAAACGATGTCGAACACCATTCCGTTAACCAAAGAGAGCCATGAGGCGTTGCAGGAGGAACTGAAACGTCTGATTCGTGAAGAGCGGCCCAAGGTGATCCAGGATATTGCCGAGGCTCGTAGCCATGGCGATCTGTCGGAAAATGCCGAGTACGACGCCGCCAAAAACCGCCAAGGTTTCATCGAAGGCCGGATACTTGAATTGCAGGATAAATTGGCCAGGGCGCATGTGGTCGATTTAACGGGTCTTAGTCCTGATAAAGTTGTCTTTGGTGCGACCATTACCCTGTATGACACTGCCACGGAAGAAGAGATTACCTACAAGATCGTGGGAGAGGACGAGGCCGACATCAAACAGGGCAAGATATCCTGTACGTCGCCGGTGGGTAAATCGTTGATTGGCCACAAGCTTGACGATTCCGTCAGGATTACCGTGCCGGCAGGCACCAAGGAATACGAGATCATCGACATTAAGTATTAAGGCAGGGGTTCAGCTATGGCGAAAAAAATGGCTAAAATCACCAAAGACACTATCTTTCTGGAGATGTTGAAGCGCTATCCGGAGACTGCCAAGGTTTTGAAAAAGTACAACCTGGCCTGCGCTGGTTGTCTGGGTGCCCAAAGCGAGCCGATTGAGCTGGGCGCCATCAACCACGGCCTTGATCCGGAGCAGCTCTTGGCCGACTTGAACGCTGCCGTTAAATAACCTATTTTGCCGTAACATTTCTCAGCCCCTTGGATTTGTATCCTTGGGGTTTTTCATTTTTAAGGGTATGCGTATCGTCATGCCAACTACTACCGACAACATCATCTCTGATTTGCTGGAGGTGGAGCAAATCTTGAAGCCGGTCTTCTGCCATCTGAAGGCGGCGGGTGAGTGATGCGGCTGTTTGTGGCCATAGAACTGCCGGACCAGGTCAGGGCTAAACTGGCCGGGCTACGTACGGAACTGTCCGGTGCGCGCTGGATACCGGCCGAACAACTCCACCTGACCCTGGCCTTTCTGGGGGAGGTGCCGGCAGCTATGCTGGAACCGCTCTGTAGCGCCCTAGCCCGGGTGCAACAGGCGCCGTTTGAACTGAGCTTTGACCGGCTGGGGTGCTTTCCGTCCCATCATAACCCGCGGGTGCTCTGGATCGGGTTCGAACAGCAGCCGGCCTTGCTGCAGCTGGCTGAACAGATCAACAGGGCCGTGACCTCGTGTGGTCTCCCGCTTGAAGAACGTCCATTCAACGCCCACATCACCCTGGCACGGCTTAAGCAGCCAGCCCCGGGTGCGGTGGCACGGTTCCTCGCTACCCCTCAAAACGGCGAACTCCCCCATCTTTCGGTGCGGGAGTTCGTGTTGTTTCAGAGCCTGCTTGCGCCGCAGGGTGTTTTTCATAAACCGCTGCAACAGTTTGATGTGGATTAGCGCTTGGCCTTTGGCCGATGGGCGATGGTCAGGCTGTTGCCGGCAACGGTCCGGCTGGAGGCCCTGACACAACCGGCCTGTTTCAGCAGGGTGCGGATCTCCTGGGCCGGATAACAACGCCCACCGGCGGTGTTGACCAGCATGTTGACGCTGAACAGCGCCCCTTGTGTCGGCGAGGTATGGGAGGGGTTGAGGGGGAATTCCTGCACCACGATCCTGCCGCCCGGCGTGAGTGCACGGCAGGCCTTCTGGAATACCCGTAAGGTCTGTTCCGCTGAGAAGGCGTGGATGAACTGGCTGAGCAGGATCAGATCGTACCCTTCGCCAAGCTCGTCTGTAAGTACATCCCCCGATCTGAACACAATGCCGTCCAGACCGGCCTGTTTAACCATCTTCCGTGCGATGGCGGAGGTAGCCGGCAGGTCGAAGTGGGTCACACGGGTCGCCCCCTGACGCCGCATCTCCAGAGCGTAGGTGCCGGGGCCGCCTCCCAGGTCAAGGGCCCTATCCACCCCCTGCAGGTTAATCACCTTTACCACCTCAGGTGCGATCAGATCGGCGATGTTGTGCATCCCCATGATGAAGGCCCGATGATCGAAGGCCACCTCGCTGGCCGGCTTGCCGGTTTTGACTACCGTATCCAGTTGCGACCAGCCCTGCCAGAGATTGTCGGCATGCCTGAGGATATCGCCCTGGTAGTGCGGGGTGCCTCTGACCAGGAACTTGGCGCTTAATGACGCGTTGCGATAGCGTCCGTTTTGTTTTCTGACCAGACGCAGGGCGGTCAGGGCGTCTAGTAACACTTCGGTGGCCCGTGGATCGGCCTTGATCAGCGCGGCTAGGGTGCTGGCCTCCCTCGGTTCGGTAAGGTGATCAAACAGCTGGAGGTTGTTGGCGGTGATGATGATGCGTGAGCTCCAGAAACCGCCCCACATCATCCGCAACCATTGTGCCTCACGGTGCAGTTTTGACATGACGCTGTCCTTCCTTTAGGTGACGTTATACTGTTCTATACGATCAAGCCGCAGGCAAGTCAAACACCGATAGAGCGGGACCGTTGCTATGCGGTAGGCTCTCTGTTTCTGGACAAGCGTGACGCAGTTCGTTTATAGTAGCACCACGTCAACAATTTTTGCAGGAGTTGCCATGGAGTTTCAGGATGCCGTGGTGGTTGTCACCGGCGGCACACGGGGGATTGGTCGTGCGGTCTCGCTTGCATTTGCTGCGGCAGGGGCCAAGGTCTACGCCGCCTATCGTGAAAACGTCTCGGCGGCGGCAGCGCTGCAGCAGGAGGCCGCTTTACTGGCTGGCAGCATCAGCGTCATACAGGCCGATGTCAGCACCAGCGCCGGTGCAGGCGCCTTGATCGATGCCGCGACGGCTGAAAACGGTTATCTGGATGTCCTAGTGAATAACGCCGGCATCATTCGTGACGGCTATCTGGCAATGATGTCCGAGGATGACTGGGACAGCGTGATCCATACCAATCTCTATCCCCTGTTTCACTGCTGCAAGTGGGGGGTACGCAAGATGCTCGCCCGGCGTCGCGGCGCCATTGTGACTATTTCTTCCATATCCGGGGTGGCTGGTGCCAGTGGCCAGACCAACTATGCGGCATCAAAGGGGGCGGCCATCAGCTTTACCAAGGCGCTGGCCCGCGAGCTTGGGCCGATGGGTATTCGCGTCAATGCAGTAGTTGCCGGTCTCATCGCTACCGACATGACCGCCGGCCTGAAACAGGAACAGGTCGACCGCATCATCAGCGCTTCGGCATTGGGGCGGATCGGCCAACCGGATGAGGTGGCGGCTGCCGTGATTTTTCTTGCCTCATCGCAAGCCTCGTATATTACCGGTCAGTGTCTGGTGGCTGATGGGGGAATATTGTGACCGCCGCACGCATCGCCATTACCGGCGCCGGTGTTTTTTGCGGTGCAGCCACCAGTATCCCGGCCTTTCAAGATGCGATTCTGCTGGGTAAGAGCGGGGTCGGACCGATCGACCTGTTTGATGTCTCAGCTTTTCCTGCCAAGATCGGTGCCCAGGTAACGGGTTACGATCCGCAAACCTATTTTTCCCGCCGTAAACAGTCCCGCCTGTCCCGCACCGACCAGTTCGCCCTGCTGGCTGCCGATGAGGCGCTCACCGGCAGCGGATTGATCGGCACGTACGATCCCTACGAGATCGGCGTCTGCGTTGGGGGCGGTGCCGCCGGTATGTTGCAGGCTGAACAATGGTTGGCAGCGGACCTGCACAATGAGCGCCCCCGTCCCGGGCTGCTGCGGGGTGTGCTGCCTGATAAGGCCGCCACCGAGCTGGCCCAGGCCTATCGGCTGGCCGGTTACCAGGGGAGCATCACCACCGCCTGCTCGTCGTCGGCCACCGCCATCGGTTGGGGGGCCGATCTGATCCGCTCTGGTCGTCAGAAGGCAATGCTGTGCGGCGGGGCCGATTCGTTGGCGTTATTGACCTTTGCCGGTTTCAACGCCCTCAAGGTGGTCGATCCACAGCCCTGTGCGCCCTTTAGTCTTGGACGACAAGGTATTACCCTAGGGGAAGGGGCCGCTTTTGTGGTGTTGGAGGCTGAAGAGGCTGCCAGAGGACGTGGAGCCGAGATCCTGGGGTATGTGCTGGGCTATGCCTTGTCTGGCGAAGCCCATCACATGACCGCACCTGAACCGAGCGGCGAACCAGCCTCCCGGGTAATGCTGAACGCCCTGGCGATGGCTGGGGTGGCGCGGGAGCGGGTGGGGTGGGTCAATGCCCACGGCACCGGCACCCCGTTGAACGATGCGGTGGAGTCACAGGTGGTTAAAAGGGTATTTGGTGATCAACCAGTCAGCGTCCCGCTGGTCTCCACCAAGCCGATCACCGGCCATTGTCTGGGAGCGGCCGGTTCCATCGAGGCGGTGGCCACGCTGCTGGCCCTGAATGCCAAAACCATCCCCCGTACCCTGCATTTTCGGGGGCGAGATCCAGAATGCGATCTGGATTACTGTCATGACGCCAGCCGTCGTTCGGATGCCCTGGTCGCGATGTCAAACTCCTTCGCCTTCGGAGGTAACATTACCTCGCTGGTGTTGGGCGCAGCCGATCTTTCGGGGGAGGAATGCTGATGGACACCTTCTCCTGCCCGATTGCGGTTACCGGCAGCGGTGCCGTTACCGCGGCTGGTGTCGGAGTGCCAGCGGTGCTTGCGGCCCTGAAGGAGGGGCGCAGCTGCCTGCAGCCGGTGCCCAGGGACATGGCTGATGATGCTGCGGGGCTTGTGTGGGGACGTGCCGAGCAGTTCAAGGCCTCCGATTTCATGCCACCGCTTAAGGCCCGAAAACTGGATCGGTGCAGCCAGTTTGCGGTGGCGTCTGCGGGGCTGGCGCTGGCCGATGCCGGCATTGTAAAGGGCAGTCTTCCTGCGGAACGGATCGGTATTGCCTTGGGATGTGGCTTTGGGGGTATTGCCAATTCTGCGGAATTTCTGACCGGTTATTTTCAACAGGGCGCAGCCGGTCTCTCGCCGCTTCTGTTCCCCAACACGGTGGCCAACGCACCCGCAAGTAACGCCTCGATCGAGTACGGCATCAAGGGGCCTAACATCACCTTTGTGCAGCGTTTCTGTTCGGCCGAGTCCGCCATCCTGGCGGCCTGCCGTTATATTGAAGAAGGCAGGGCCGATGTGATGCTGGCCGGTGGTGTGGATGAACTGACGCCGCTGATGATGAAGGGATTTGCCGCCATGGGGCAGTTGCACAGCCATGCGGGAGGGTTCGGAGAGGGGGCCGGTATCCTTGTCCTCGAACGAGATGACCATGCTGCGGCACGCGGGGCAACGGTCAAGGGACGTCTCGGCCGTATTTCGACGATCGGCATGCTGTTACCCGGTGCCGGGCAACAGGGCGTTGACCGGCTGCTGCCGGGCCCCCGTTCTTTTCATCGGATCGCCGTATCAGGAGCGGAGGAGGCTGTTCAGCCGCTTTTAAGAGCGGTCCAGGCCCCTCAGATTGTCTTTCCCGGCCGTACGATCGGCCGTTCGTTGGCTATGGGAGGGGTAACGCTGGCTGTCTTGACGGCTCTTCTGGAGCCGGGAGAAGAGGGGGCCCAGTTATCGGCCTCGCCGGAGGGACCTTTGTTTGCCATTACCCTCAAAGGCGGTTATTCTGCTAAATCCTGACCCCGGCGCATATCTGCCGCACCGCTTCCCGTTTCTGATGTTGGACCGGGTGCTGGAACAACAACCGGGCCATAGCGCACGTGCCCGGTACCGCACCAGCGGTTCGTTATCGGCATTCCCGCAGACCCTGCTGGTTGAGGTGGTGGCGCAATTATCGGGGATTGCCACCGTTGAACGACAGGGCGATGGGGGGTTTTTGGCCGCCATCGAACACGCCAGTTTCGGCAGGTCACCACAGTTAGGTGAGACCCTTGAGGTCTCGGCCAAGATTGTCAAGTCGTTTGGTCGTCTCTGCCTGGTGGAGGGGACCGTGCGGGTTGCCGGTGAAGAACTGCTGAACGTCACCCTTACCTTGGGAATCGGTCCACTATGAAACAGTTAATGCAGATGGCCGTTGTTATCCTGCTGTTTCTGACAACAGGCCTTACGGCAGAGGCCCGCAGCCTGACGCCGGTGGAAGGTCTGGAAGCCCTGCGACGCTCGTTTGCCGGTTTGAGCGATTTTACTGCCGAACTGACGCAGGAGAAACAGCTCTCCATCATGAAAAAAAAGCTGGTGATGCACGGTATGATCCGTTTTAAAAAGCCCGACCGTTTTTTTATGACGCTGTCCCCCCCCTACAGTGGTAGTGTGCTGTTAAAGGATACGGTGCTAGAACAGCGTCTGGGCGGGCAGGGAGAACTGCAGCGGATCGTGCTGCCGCCGGATCAGGGGTTGGCCCACTGGTTTGGGGCCGTTGCCCGACCGGTGACCAGTCTGCCTCCGGGGATGACCGTGCGGGCTGAGCAGCTCGGGCCGGTAACCAATGTGGTCATCAGGCCCGCCAAGGGTGGCCAGCTTAAGGAATTGGCCATTGTACTGCAACATGACGGCACGGTGCGTAAACTCACAATCGAGGAACGGACAGGCGACCGTACCGTGATGACCTTTCGCAAGATCCGCAAGAACGTCGGCCTGACCGACGCCGATTTCCGTTTGGAGTAAAAACAGATGCCACGCCTGCTACCATACCTGCTGTTTCTTTTGCTTGCGGCCTGTACAACGACTCATCCCGTGCTGCAGAACTCCCCGATGGTACCCGGTGCGGTAGTTGATACCATCAGCTCCACCGTTACCCTTTCGCTGCACTCCACTGAGAGGAATCTGTCCGGCCGTGGCGTGATGGTCTATCGGCGGCCTGATCAGTTGCGCCTGATCATGCTTTCCCCGTTCGGTACCACGGTGATGGAGGCGCAAGTGATGGGAGACCGTCTCACCTTGTCCTATCCAGCCAGTGGTGTGGCCTATCAGGGGCGGATTGATGAGCTGCCCGCCTCAGCCAGTGGTCAACGGGGGCTGGCCTTGTTGCGTTGGGTACTGGAGTCTGACCCGCCGGCCGGTGCCCCTTATAATGGCGAGGTCGAGCATGCCACATCCCGGGGGGCCATGGAGCGTATCAGTATGCGGGATGGGCAGGTGGTGGAAAAGGATCTGCCGAGCGGTGAACGGGTACGGTACCGCAACCGTACGGTGCTGGCCGGTGTGCAGATTCCGCTGGAACTCCAGATGGAGAACGCCGATGGCGCCCGGATCCGCCTGACCCTGGAAGACCCTGAAGTAAACACACCCCTTGAAGACAAGGTGTTCAGCATACCGCTGCAGGGGATGCGTGTATTGCCGCTGTCGGAGTTGAAAGCCCCCTGATCCTATGCGTTCGTTTGGATTGAACAGCCTGTTTGACCGAACCAACCGGTTGACCGTCCGCCATCTGGTATGGATTGACCGGATCACCCGCACCTCACCCCGTTTGGTGGTGGTTGTCTCCCTGCTCTTGGCACTACTCTCGGCCTGGTCACTCGTTCATCTCCGTTTTGAGACCGACATCTTCCGGCTGTTTCCTGCCGATCGTCCGGCAATGCGGCTTCTGCTGGATTCCCTGACGTGGTCGGGCGGCTCGCGGGAAGCCTTTTTTCTGCTGGAGGGCGACCCGGCCGTATTGCCCGAGGAGGCAGAACGGCTCGCAGGGAGGCTGCACGCCATGCAGGTGGATGGGGCACCAGCCTTCAAACGGGTGACATACCGTATCTATGAGCCATCAGAGGCCCAGCGCTTTGCTGGGCTGGTGGCCTTTGCCGCCGCTCATCCGGCAGCATTCGTGCCGTTGCAGGATGGGTCCGCTTTGGCTGCACGCCTGACTCCTCAGGGGGTGAGTCAGGCGCTTGATCGTTTGACCGCTCAGTTGGCCGGCTCGATCGGTGCCAGCGGGGTGGTCTTGTCGACGGCTGATCCGCTCGGGCTGCGGGAACTGTTCCTGCCACGCCTCAAGGCGGGCAGCCAGGCCCTGAACATGGATCCCTCCTCACCGTATTTCCTGTCGCGCGATGGCCGGGTGCTGATCATGATTGGCGAGCCGGCCAGGCCGGTGCAGGACATGGATTTTGCCCGTAAACTGGTGGCTGGCATCAATCTGGCCCGTCAGGGGTTGAAGGTCCAGGTCTTGTGTGCTGGTGCACATATCAGTGCGGTCCTCGACGAATCGGCCATGAAATCCAACGTCCTTTCCTGCATCCTCTCGTCGCTGGTCGTGGTGCTGGGCATTTTTTATGCGGTCTATCGCCGGTTCTGGCCCACCCTGATGATCCCGCTGATTCTTGCCATGGGCGTGTTGCTGGCCCTGGGCACGGCTGGTCTGTTCCTCTCCAGCATCCATATCATTTCCTTTGCCTTCATGGCGTTGATCATCGGGTTAGGCACCGACTATTCGATTCACCTGTACGACCGTTTTTCCACCGAGCGGACTGCTGGTGTGCCAACGGACGAGGCGATCAGCCTGGCGATAGTTGACACGGGCCAGGGGTTGTTTACCGCCACCATGACCACGGCCATGCCGTTTCTGGTGTTGGGATATGCGGATGTACGGGCCTTGTCGGAGCTGGGAGTGCTGGTTGGGCTGGGGGTCATCTATTCACTGTATGCCACCCTGTTGCTCATGCCGCTGCTCTTGCGGGCCACCGATGCACCCGACAGGGTCTACCGTCCCTTGCCGACTCTGGGAATGCGGTGGCTGTGGCGGTTTACCGGACGCTGGCGACGTGGGCTTATGCTGGCAACTGCCGTATCGCTGGTGCTCGTCGGTCTGGCAAGCGCAACCATATCCTTCGACGGCGATTTACGAAATCTGCAACCGCAGCACTCTGAGGCGTTCAAGGCCCAAGATCTGGTTGAAAAACATTTGAATCTGGCGCCCAAAAGCCTGCTGGTCGCCGTGGATGGTGCCACCCAGAACGAGGCCCTGCAACGTGATCTGCCGGTTGAATCTCTTGCGGCGCTGCTGGCGGGGCAGGGCAGGTTGCAATCCTGGTCAGGCCTTGGCCAGATCATCAACCGACAGGCCGAACAACGGCAGATACTGGCCATGCTGCCATCGGTCGCCACGCTCCCCACCACCCTGCAGACGACCATGGTGGCCAAAGGTTTCAGCGCCGCTTCGTTTGAACCGTATCTGCAGCACCTACGAGACGGAAGTTTCACCAGGGTTCTGGACGAGGCAGTGGTCATCCGGCAGTTGTCCGTTTCACCGCTGCGTGGGGTCATAGATCGTCATTTGGTGCAGGATCACAACGGCTGGCACGCCTTGACGTACCTCTATTTCAGGCCTGGGCAGCTTGGGCAGCTGGCCTTTGTACGGCAGCTGCGAGAGGCCGTCCCGTACGCTCGGATCACCGGCACCGATCTTGTCAGTCATGAGCTGTTGGAGACGGTACGAAAGAATGCCATCAGCAGTGTCATTTTGGGGGGTATGCTGGTGCTGCTGCTGTTGTTGACCCATTTCAGAAACCTGGCGGGGATCTATGCCTCATTGGGACCGGTGCTGTTTGGCACCCTTGCCATGCTGGGTACCATGGCCCTGGTGGGGATGCGGCTCAATTTTATGAATATCATGGTGCTGGTGACCATTATCGGCATGGGCAGCGATTATGGGCTGCATATCCAGCATCGCTGCGCCGCGGCCTCACGGGAAAAGCAAGAGCGGGCCTTTATCCAGTCGGGGCGTTCGGTGTTGTTGTCTGCTCTCACCACCATCGCCGGTTTTGGGTCGTTGGCCTTTACCGATTATGGTGCCATGTCGTCCATAGGGTGGGCAACCAACTTCGGGATCGGGTTTACGGCATTTGCGGCGCTGGTGCTGCTGCCGGCTGCCGCACAATATCAGAGAACAGGAGAATAGCACCTATGTCGGTCATTCGCATCCTGGCAGGAGGGGTACTGATAGTGGTTTTGACGGCGGGCGTTGTTTGGGCCAACCAGTTTACGGAAGAGGTCAAACAGTCGGCAGTTGAGACAAAGGATGCCGTTAAGCAGGCCGGCAAGAGTTTTAAGGAGGAAGTGAAAAAGAGCGGCCGTGAAACCGGCGATGCCTTCAAACAGGCCGGGCAGGTTATCAAGCAGGACAGCAAGCAGTTTGGAACCGAGGTAAAAGAGGGGTTTAAAAAATCGGGTCACGACCTTCGTGATGCGTTTAAAAAGTGACCGGTGAGAGGGACTTGCACAAGGCCCTTCACCATTTTTGCTGTCTTTCAAAACGGATGATGGCTGGCAGGTTTTTGAGAAAGTCCAGCACGCTGTGGGGTGACTTCCAGAGCATCTGGGTATAGCCCCAGTGTATGCGGGTGCGACGGTAGAAACGGCTGATGAACTCATCATACAGCCCTTCCAGCTGTTGTTTGGTCATACCCTGGGGGATGAAGACGAAATTCATACAGTTCATCAACTCCCAATCTTCGTTGAACTCCCCAAACTGCCCGATGGTCTTGTAGACCGGCGCACCGGGGAAGGGGGTAAACTTGGTGACGTTGATCTCATCCAGCGGCAGGCTGACCGCGTAGTCGATGGTGCGTCGGATGGCTGTCTCGTCCTCTCCCGGCAGCCCCACCATGAACAACCCCTTGACCCGCATGCCGCTGTCTTTAACCATCTGCAGTTTGCGCCCCACCTCATCGAGCCCATAGAATTTGCGGTGTTTTTTGAGAATCTCCGGGTCGCCCGATTCAATGCCGAAATTTACCTGCCAGCAACCGGACTGTTTCAAGAGGTGCAACAGTTCGGCATCGACATGCTCCAGTCGGGCGATACAGTTGTAGCCGACATCAATCCCCTTCTTTTCCTTTAGTTCACAAAATTCGGCCACCCGCTTGCGGTCAAAGGTGAACAGGTCGTCGTAGAAAAAGACATGGCGGATACCGTACGTACGTTTGAGCATGGCCACATGTTCTAGGATGTACGCGGGCGAGTTGAAGCGAAAACCGCGAGAAAAGACCGAGCGGTCGCAGTAGGAACACTGGTAGGGGCAGCCACGGCTTGAAATAATGCTGGTATTGGGGAATTTGGGAGCACTGAACAGCGGCAGCTTGTATTTGTGGGGGAAGCCGGGTAGCAGGTGGTAGGCCGGAAAGGGAAGCCGATCCAGGTCGGCAATCAGTTCGCGCGGGGCCGAGGCAACGCCACCACCCTGTTCGTTACGATAGGCAAGGCCGGGAATGGCGGCCGGGGTGCGGCAACCGGCTTGTACCAACTCCAGCATGGTCTGTTCGCCTTCGCCCAGCACCAAATAGTCGATAGCCGGAAAACGGTCCAGGAGCGCAGGTCCCATGGTGCAGGCGTGGGCGCCGCCGAACACAACGGTGATCCGGCTGTCACGCTGTTTGAGTGCCTCGGCGATCCGGTTGCCCTCTAAAAACGAAGAGGTGGTGCAGGAGAAGGCCACCAGATCAGGGCTGCGGCGGATGATCTCCGCAACCAACGCGTCTTGCGGCATCGGGGTGGCATAGCAGTCGATGATTTCGGAGGGTACGCCGTGTTGCTCGAGCCAGGCCATAATGGAGAGCAGCCCCAGCGGCGGCATCACGTTGAAGATGGTGGTGATATCCGGCTTGCCGGCCAGAAAATTGCTGCCATAGGGATGTATAAACAGGATCTTCACGAATGCCCGGACCTTAACTAAGTATCGTTTAAGGCCTATCTATACTGCAAACGGACTGGTATGGAAAGCCGAAAACCGGTTGTCGCGGCACTGGACAGAACAACTGCCGCTGCTATACTGTACCCGTATCCCGCCAGCGATGACAACTCACACCCTATCCGCAGCAGGAGCCTATGCGATGCCACTACACGTCTTTGATGCCATCAGACCCGCCATCAGTAGCCTGTTGGGGGGTGCGGAGGTGGATCTGACCGCTGAGGCCGATGACCAGCAGCAACCTCAGGGCGGCGCCGGCAACCTAGTGGAACCCATTGACATCGAAGGCACACGCTATCTGTTTACGGCCCAGCGATCGGGGCTGCCCTTCACCAAGACCGAAACGCGCTTCTGCCATGAGCTATTGACCGCTTTTTCGGGGTTGTACAGCGGTTTTAAGCTGGAAGGCTATGCCGCACACTTTCGTACCGCGCTGTTGGCCTCGATTATGGATATCACCGTGGCACGGTTTCTGCGCGGTGATCGCAGCAAAGGGTTCTGGCCGATCCAGCAACTGATTCAGCTGCTCAAAAACCTGTCGTACCAACGCTATGAAGGCAAGCCGGCCACCACCGGCTTTCTGGTGCACCGCACCACCGAACCGGCCCTGCGTAAGACCCTGAAGGCACGCGGCCACACCCTGATACCACTGCAGCCTCACCAGAACGTGACGCCGACCTTTCTGGACAATCCGTTGACCTACCGTTTTATCGACGGCAACAACCTGTTTTTTGTCGCCACCATCCAGATGCAGGTGAGCGGTATCCTGCGGACTTCAGCCAACGCGGTGCAGACCGATATCGAGCGTCTGACCCAGCGGGAGATGTTCTCGCTGGTACGGCGGGCCGGCAGCGGCGCTTTTGCAATCACGGTCAACGAGGTGTCTGAAATCGAGGTGCTGATCAGCCCGGCCAAACTGCTGGTGCGGCGCAAAGGGGTCTGGGCGATCTTTGATCCCGATATTTTCCGTTCGTTCCTGGGGGAGGGGATGGGCCAGGAAACGGTGGACGACCTGCTCTGGACCGTGTATGCGGTTTCGAAACTGCGTCATGGTACGGTGATCCTGATCCATGCCGGTACAGCCCGCCAGCTTGCGCCGCTGAAGAAAGGCTCGGTAGGCGGCGATGATCCGATCGGGCGACTCCTGATCAGCCGGGTGAGGGGGCAAAGCATTGCGGAACTGAAACAGTCCGGCACACTGCTACGGATTCTCTCCTCCGACGGCATGACGGTGCTGGACACCCACGGCAAGCTGCTGGAGACCGGTTTCATCATCGACACCTCCCATGCCCGCGAGATGGTCACCGGCGGCGGCCGCACCACTGCCGCCATTGCCGCTTCCTGTTTCGGCAAGGTAATTAAGGTCTCCCAGGATGGCCCGATCGAGCTGTATCAGGATGGTCGGCTGGTGTATCGATTTGGATAAAAGCTCAATCAACTCGGGTTGGCTTACGGTTTTACACGAAGGTCCCCTCATGGAAACAATGCCGATCGAAAAGGCGTTCACGCTGTTGGAGCCGGGCCCCGTTGTCTTTGTGGCGACGAGTGATGGCAAGCGGCACAACATCATGACGATCTCCTGGACCATGGTGATGGACTTTACGCCGCGTTTTGCCCTGACCACCGGGCCATGGAACTACTCCTATGCCGCACTCCAATCATCAAGGGAATGCGTCATTGCAATTCCCGCCGTTGACCTGCTGGACACGATCGTTGGGGTGGGCACCTGTTCCGGTTCCGACACAGACAAATTTGCACGGTTCGGGCTGACACCTGTCAAGGGAAGCCATGTCAGGGCGCCCTTGATCAAGCAGTGCCTTGCAAATATTGAGTGTAAGGTTATCGATATCGTCGAAAAGCACAATATCGTGGTGCTTGAAGGCGTCGCTGCCTGTTTTGACGAGTCACGCACAGAGAAACGAACCGTTCACGCCGTTGGCGATGGGACGTTCGTTGTGGATGGACGCAGGTTGAATCGAAGGAAGATGATGCGGTCAAAACTTCCGGACGGTGTCTAGCTAAAAGGGGACAGGCGTTAACTGCCTGCCCCCCCTTTACGTTTTGTTTTTAGATCAATGCGTTTTACTTGGTCGCCTTGACCATCAGTTCGCTGACCAGCTTGGTAAACTTGAGCGGGTCCTTGATCGCCGAGCCTTCAGTCAAAAGGGCCTGATCGTAAAGCAGGTCGGCGTAGTCCAACAGCCGGGCGTCGGCCGAACTGGTTTTATACATGTCACCCATCACTCGTACGATCGGGTGATCGGGGTTCAGCTCTAACACGCGCTTGGACTCGGGCACAGCCTGGTTCATGGCCCGCATGATCCGCTCCATGTTGGCGTTCATGCCGTAGTCGTCGGCCACCAGGCAGCAGGCGCTGTCGGTCAGGCGGTTGGAAAAGCGCACCTCTTTGATTTTGCTCTCCAGGCGGTTTTTGATCAGCTCCAGCAGGCTGCCGAACTCCTGCTTGGCCTCCTCCTGTTTCTTTTCCTTCTCTTTTTTCTCGTCCTCGCTGTCCAGATCCAGATCGCCCCGGTCAACGGCCTTCAAGCCCTTTTCCTGGTAGTCGTGCAGCGACTGCACCACCCATTCGTCCACCGGGTCGGTCAGGAACAGCACCTCGAACCCCTTGGCATTAAACGCCTCCAGGAGTGGCGACTGCTCCAGCGCCTCGCGGTCCTCGCCGGTGATGTAGTAGATCTCTTTCTGTGTCTCCGGCATCCGCTCGACATACTGCTTGAGGGAGACAAATTCACCGGTTTGCGTCTTGCTGCTCTGGAACAGGAGCAGCTCCTGCAGCTTCTCCTTGTTGGCGAAGTCGAAGTGCAGCCCCTCCTTCAGCACCGGGCCGAATTCGGTCCAGAACTTCAGGTACTCGTCGTACTCCTTCTCCTTCAGGTCGGACAGGGTCGAGAGGACTTTATTGACCAGGCTCTTCTGGATCCGCTTGATCTGCACATCCTCCTGCAGGATCTCCCGGGAGACGTTCAGCGGCAGGTCGGAGGAGTCCACCACCCCGCGCACGAAGCGCAGGTAGTCGGGCAGCAGGGCATCGCACTTTTCGGTAATAAAGACCCGCCTCACATACAGCTGGATGCCGCGCTTGCGCTCGGCCATGAACAGGTCGAACGGTTTTTTGGCCGGCAGGTAGAGCAACGCCTTGAACTCGCTGGTGCCTTCGGCCGCGAAGTGGATCGTCCTGAAGGGATCCTCGAAGTCATGGGAGACATGTTTGTAGAATTCCCGGTATTCTTCCTCGCTGACCTCGCTCTTGGCACGGGCCCAGATCGCCTTCATCGAGTTTAAGGTCTGCTCTTCGGTCTTCTCGATGGTGCCGGCCCCTTCGATCTCCTTGCCGTCCGGGTCGCGGGGCACCTCGCTGCGGGTGATATCCATACAGACCGGGTACTGGATGAAGTCTGAGTACTTCTTGACGATGGAGCGGATCTTCCACTCATCCAGGTACTCCGTGAACTCCTCTTTGAGGTGCAGTACGATCTCGGTGCCACGGGTCTCCTTGTTGCAGTTCTCGATGGTGTAGGAACCGTCGCCGACTGATTCCCACAGCGTACCATGGGCAGCATCGCCGGCCCTGCGGGTGGTCAGCGTCACCTTGTCTGCCACCATGAAGGAGGCGTAGAAACCGACTCCGAACTGGCCGATCAGCTCCGGTTGTTCGGCTGCTGCCGCGTCTTTCATGGCCTGCACGAACGACTTGGTGCCGGACTTGGCAATAGTGCCGATGTTTTCCTCCACCTCGGCCATACTCATGCCGATGCCGTTATCGCGGATGGTGAGGGTGCCGTTGTCCTTGTTGGGTATCAGCTTGATCTTCCAGTCGCTGTTTCCCTCCAGGATCGACTCATTGGACTGGGCCTCAAAGCGGGCCTTGTCGATGGCGTCGGAGGCGTTGGAGATCAGCTCCCGCAGAAAGATGTCGCGGTTTGAGTAGAGGGAGTGGATGACGAGATCCAGCAACTGCTTGACTTCGGTCTGGAACTGCTTGGTAGCCTTGGACATGATACGAAGACTCCTCCTGAACAAGATATATCGTAAGTAGTAATCATCCTTGATCGCAATTTCAAGGGGCGGGCAACTATAGGGCGGAATTGGCTGAAATGCAAGGGGTGGCGGGAGTTAGCAATTGACGAGGACAATCGAAAGCGGGTATAAAAAACGATTCAATGCCGACCAAAAAACTGTACATAGCCACCTTTGGCTGTCAGATGAACGTCAGCGACTCGGAGCGGATTGTCGCTATGCTGGCAGAGCTGGGGTATACCACCACCAGCCACCTGCGGGAGGGGGACCTGCTGCTGTTCAATACCTGCACGGTGCGGGGCGGTGCCGAGGACAAGGTGCATCAGCACCTGGCCAACCTGCGCAACCTCAAGAAAAAACGACCAGGCGTACTGATCGGCATTGCCGGCTGCGTGGCCCAGCAGGAGGGGAACCGGCTGTTGGCCGACTACCCCTGGCTAGATATGGTGATCGGCACCCACAACCTGCACCTGCTGCAGGCTATGGTGCGGGATGCCGAGGCCGGACATCGGCGCAGCGAGACCGATTTTCTGGATAACAGCGAACGGCAGGACCTGTTTCCGTCCATTGCCGGGGTTAACCGTTCTTCCGCCTTTGTGACCGTGATGCAGGGCTGCGATAACTTCTGTGCTTACTGTATCGTGCCCTATGTGCGGGGCCGCGAGATCAGCCGCCGTTTTGCTGATGTTATGCAGGAGGTGCGCGAGCTGCCCGACCAGGGCGTCAAAGAAGTGGTCCTGCTGGGCCAGAACGTCAACTCCTACGGCCTGAAAGGGGAGGGGGAGCCGCCCTTCCATGAGCTGCTGCGGGCCGTGGCCGAGGTGGAGGGGATCAGCCGCATCCGTTTCATGACTTCCCATCCCAAGGATATGTCCGACCAGCTGATCGCCTGCTACGCCGACCTGCCCAAACTGTGCGGCGCCTTGCATCTGCCGGCCCAGTCGGGCAGCAACCGTATTCTGGCGGCCATGAACCGGGGCTATAGCCGGGAACGCTACCTGGAAACAGTTTACAAGCTCAAGGCCGTCCGGCCTAGCATCAAGCTGACCGGTGACATGATTGTCGGTTTTCCGGGAGAGACCGAGGTCGAGTTCGAGGATACACTCTCGTTGATGGAGACGGTCAACTACTTAGACCTGTTTTCCTTTATCTATTCGCCGCGCCCCGGCACCAAGGCGGCCGAACTGGCTGACGAGCTGCCCAAACAGGTAAAGCTTGAGCGGCTGGATCGCCTGCAGAAGCTGCAGCTGCAGCACAGTCGGGCCCATAACGAGGCCTACGTCGGCACAGTCCAGCAGGTGCTGGTGGAAGGTTTGGCCAAACGAGAAGGGCAGGTGACCGGTCGGATCGACTCAGGCAGGATCGTCAACCTTGCCGGCACCCCTGAACTGATCGGCACACTGGTTGCGGTGAAAATCGTTGAAGGCTATGCCAACTCCCTGCTGGGGGAACTGCTGTAATCTGTTTACATCTGAGAGGCACCCATGAACACTGAACCGAGCAACACACCGGCCAATTTCCTGCGCACTATCGTTGCCGACGATCTGCAGAGTGGCAAGCACCAGACCGTGGTGACCCGTTTTCCACCTGAGCCTAATGGCTACCTGCATATCGGCCACGCCAAGTCGATCTGCCTCAACTTCGGCCTGGCCCGCGACTTCGGCGGGGAGTGTCATCTGCGTTTCGACGACACCAACCCGGTCAAAGAAGAGACCGAGTATATCGACTCGATCAAGGAGAGCGTGCACTGGTTGGGGTTTGACTGGGGCGGGCACCTCTACCACGCCTCGGACTATTTCGAACAGCTCTACCAGTGGGCCGAATATCTAATTGAGCAGGGCAAGGCCTATGTGGATGAACAGTCGCCGGAGCAGATGAAGCAACATCGCGGTACCCTGACGGAAGCAGGTACGGAATCCCCCTTCCGTGGCCGCTCGGTTGAGGAAAATCTCGACCAGTTTCGCCGGATGCGGGCCGGTGAGTTTGGCGACGGTGCCAAGGTGTTGCGGGCCAGGATCGACATGGCCTCGCCCAACATGAACCTGCGTGATCCGGTGCTATACCGCATTCTACACACCAGCCACCCCCATGTGGGTGACAAGTGGTGTATCTACCCGATGTACGACTTTACCCACGGCCAGTCGGATGCCATCGAGGGGATCACCCACTCGATCTGCACCCTGGAGTTCGAGTCGCACCGTCCGTTGTACGAGTGGTTCTTGGAGAACCTGCCGGTACCCTCCAAGCCGCACCAGTACGAGTTCGCCCGCCTGAACCTCTCCTACACCGTGATGAGCAAACGCAAGCTACAGGAGCTGGTACAGACCGGCTTGGTCAATGGCTGGGACGACCCGCGCATGCCGACCATTATGGGGTTGAAGCGTCGTGGTTTTACCCCGGCCGCCATCCGCACCTTCTGCGACCGGATCGGCGTGGGGCGCAGCGATGCCTGGATCGGCTACGAGCTGCTGGAAGAATGCGTGCGGGAGGATCTGAACGAGCATGCCCCGCGGGCCCTGGCGGTACTGCATCCGATCAAGCTGGTGATTGACAACTATCCTGAAGGGCAGGTGGAGGAATTTGAGGTGCCCAATCACCCCGCCAAGCCGGAACTGGGGAGCCGTAAGCTACCATTCTCGCGTGAAATTCTGATCGAGAGCGATGATTTTATGGAGGAGCCGCCCAAGGGGTTCCACCGCCTGACCATCGGTGGCGAGGTCAAGCTCAAGTACGCCTATGTGGTAAAATGCACCGGCGTGGTCAAGGACGAGCAGGGCCGGGTGATCGAGCTGCATGGCGAGTATGATCCCGGCTCAACCAACGGCCCCTTCACCTCTGACGGCCGTAAGATAAAGGGCGTCATCCACTGGCTGTCGGCCCCCCATGCGGGCATGGTGGAAACACGTCTGTTCGACCGGCTGTTCAGCGACGCCAACCCGGATCGAGGCGGAGCGGATTACAAGCAGTTCTTGAACCCGGAGTCTCTTTCACTGCTGCCGCAGTGCCGGGTGGAGCCGTCGCTGCTTCAGGCTGTTCCGGGCCAGAGCTTCCAGTTCGAGAGGTTGGGCTACTTCTGCGCCGATGAAAAGGACGCTCGGCCGGGCAAGCCGATCTTTAACCGGGTGGTGACGTTGAAGGATACCTGGGGAGCAAAAAACTAATGGCAGACCAAACGTACAAATCCGGCTTTGTCTCGATCATCGGCCGGCCCAACGTGGGCAAGTCCACCCTCTTGAACCGCATCCTGGGCGAGAAGATTGTGGCGGTCTCGAACAAGCCCCAGACCACTCGCAACGTGATCCGCGGCATCCTGTCCGATGAGGGTAGCCAGATCGTGTTCGTGGATACCCCCGGTATCCACAGCGCCCGTAACCGGATCAACCGCGCCATGGTGGATGCAGCCATGACCGCTGTCACCGGCATCGACCTGCTGCTGCTGGTGGTGGACGCCGCGCAAAAGATCGACGAGCCGTTTGTGCGGGAGATCTGTACCAAGGCCGGGGCGCCGGTCTGGCTGGTGCTGAACAAGATCGACCAGCTTGAGGCAAAGGAAAAACTGTTCAGTGTGATCGAGGGGTACACCAAGCTGTATGCATTCTCGGAGATTATCCCGATTTCGGCCCAGACCGGCAGCAACATTGAGCGGCTGGTGGGGTTGGTGCGGGAACGCCTGCCGACAGGGGAGCCGTTCTTCCCGGATGACATCCTGACCGACCTGCCGGAGAAGTTCATTGTTGCCGAGCTGATCCGCGAGAAGGTCTTCCGTCTGACGACCAAGGAGATCCCCTACGGCACCGCCGTGGTGGTGGACGCCTTTCAGGAGCGGGAGAGCGGGGTGGTGGCCATCACCGCCACCATCATGGTGGAACGGGATTCCCACAAAGGGATTATCATCGGCAAAAAAGGCAGTATGCTCAAAAAAATTGGCGAACAGGCCCGCCGCGATATCGAGCGGCTGCTGGGAACGCGGGTGTTTCTCGAACTGTTCGTCCAGGTACAGGAACGTTGGACCGAACGGACCGCCATGTTGCGGGAGTTGGGCTACGAATAAGGGGACGTTTTTCTTCAATTGCCCGTACAAGCTGTGCTGTGCTATAAACAACCATGAGTAGACCGCGTTAAGCGTTTCGTTTTTTATTCATCACCCGTATATCTCTTTTGGAGTCTGTCTGTGCCTCACCTGTACAACCTGCCGTCCTTTTCGCTGCAACGCGTCGCAACCTCGTTCGCAGTAGTAGCCGTGTTGTTTTCGCTTGTCGGCTGTAAAGACCTTACCAGCATCTTGAAGGCACCGACCCGCGCCAACCAGACCGCCCCCGTGTTGGAACGTTCATCTTCTGCTGCCAAGACATTAACGCCGCAACCGTTTGCCCGGCACAGTAGCACCATGGGAACCGAATTGGCGCCGTTTCAGAACATCAGCACCGCCAAAGGCAGGGTCAAGATTAAATATAATGCAGGCGAAGATCCTGAATTTGCTGCTCACAAAGGATGGCCCAAGAAGTATCCGGCGCCGCTGCCAGGCGCTATTTTGCCGTACAAGCGGATTGTGGCCTATTATGGCAACCCCCTCTCCAAGCGAATGGGGGTGCTGGGCGAGTACCCCAAAGACGAGATGTTGCGACGGTTAAAGGCGGAGGTGGCCAGATGGGAAAAGGCTGATCCGCATACACCGGTACAACCGGCCCTGCACCTGATCGCCGTAGTAGCGCAGGGAGATCCGGGAAAATCCGGCAAATACCGCATGGTGATGCCTGATGCGATGGTAAACCAGGTGTATGGCTGGGCCAAAGAGATCGGAGCGATCCTGTTTATCGACATACAATCAGGACACGACGACATTCGCGCATTACTGCCCCGCTTTGAATCGATACTTAAGAACCCTGATGTGCATTTGGGGATGGACCCTGAATTTAACCTGATCGCCAGCAAGGCCAAACCGGGCACGAAGATCGGCACCTATGATGCTGCTGATATCAATTATGTCAGCAATTACCTGAAAGATCTTGTGCAGAAGTACCATTTACCACCCAAAATATTGACCGTACACCGTTTTACCCGCAATGGCGTTACCAATGCCAATAAGATAGTGCTGCGGCCAGAGGTACAGATAGTGATGCATATGGATGGATGGGGGGCGCCGTGGTTGAAGAGGGATTCTTACAAGGACTATATCGTGGCCGAGCCGGTGCAATTCACCGGATTTAAACTGTTCTATCACAATGATACCAAGAAGGGCAATCCGATGATGACACCTCAGGATCTTTTAAAGTTGAATCCCAAACCGATCTACATCCAGTATCAATAGCAGTGGAGGCCTGAAGATGGCGCCGGTTTTCTCTTGCAGAATCCAGTAAAAGATTGTATTTATTAAAGCCCGCTGCAATTTGAAGGTCCACAAGCAACTTTACATAATATATCTTATGGGCGATTTTTGTCGGACATCTGAGGGGGTGGCAGTACGCCCCCGAGGTGTCCGGTTTAAGGCAGTGTGCCGCGCCGTTGTTCCTGCGGCACAGAGTGAGCGTAGCGAACGTTGCGCCTTTGCCTGTTGAACAATCCCACGACGCCCCCACAGTCCCGCACGGCACGCGCAGCAGATCAGCGCACACCAATCCACCACCCCTTCTAAAGCCGACGTTCCAGCCAGACAGACAGAAACCTTCCGCCGACAGGCGCCGGGATGTTTCATACCGGCATCACAGACCCCATTCAATAACATGGGGTCTGAAATTACAAGATAACAGCAGAATACTCGTAGAATCAGTTGGTTGTGAATTGGCGTCTCCGCGTGCTGCCGCACACAGAGACACAGCCAGACACAATTTGACAATGTTGGAACTGTTTGATACACTCTGACACGCAGAGATTAATTAAGAAACAGCTAGACGAGGTTACTATATGGCGCGCAACAAGAAACAAAAACGAGTTCACCGTACCCCCCAGCAGCGGGAAGACTCTGTGGTAAACAAGGCTCTTGCCATGATTGCCGAGAGAAATGCCGCTCTTGACAAGACAGCGCTCCCTGACGATCTGGATACCCCACCGGTGACAACCCCGAGGGTTAAGAAGGTCAAGGCCACAAAGATTGCTGACGGCCTTCTGCTTACAGTCGCGGAAACGTGCAGGCTGCTCAATGTCTCCCGCTCAACGGTCAACCGGATGGAACGCGCAGGGACGTTGCCGGGTCGTATCGAAATGGGCGGGGCTGTACGGTATCATCGTGAAACTATTGAAGCGTGGCTGCGGTCCCTTGTCCAGTGCAGGCCTTGAAAGGAGGCTAGCCATGTCGAGGTATACCCTGAATCTAACCCGCCGCGTCACGGTGCGGTTTACTGAGGAGCAGTTCAAGGAGTTGGAGGAAATCGCTATTGAAGAGCGCTTTCACATTTCGGAGGTAGTCCGCTCGTTGTCGGTCGGATTTTTGCGGCAGCGTCGCAAGCTTACCTCGCTGGCAGGGTCCCGGCCATGACGGGGGCCTGCCAGAATTCACCCTTACGATGGGAACCCTCCCCTGTCGAATACGGGGCGGTACTCTATGACGCTGGGAGAATGTTCAATCCGCTGCTCTCCGGGTGCCTGGTTGATTATCAGGTAACAAGTGTCCGTGACGGCGTAGCGGTGTTTTCGGTGGCTATGCCTGAGGGAATGGTTAGTGCATTTGCGGCTATGCTGACCAGTCAGGGGGAGCTGTTCGGGTTTATCGAAAACAAGCGCCGTATCAAGGTTGCCGAAAGCAAGGCCATTGATCTTGACGAGATAACCCAGCGTCAGAAGTATGTGGCCAAATATCAGCAAGTTATCATTGAAACTTTTGACTCGTTGGTAAAACAGGGCCACCCGCCAAAAGAGGCGCTCAAGCTGACTAACAGGGCGCTCAAGGCACAGGGCTACCCTTGGGCTACCTATGACAATGTTTCCAGCGTGCTACGTGCAGGAGGCAGGTTCCGCAGGATTAAGACAAAAACGGACAGAAAGGGGGATTCCTCAAAAAAATAGATAGACGGTTGTCTGTCAAACTGGCTATAATGGCGTCTCTTCGTCGTCATTTGCACCGGGTTGGGGAAGCTATGCGTGATGACTGAGAATACCCGTCGGGAATATATCTTATGGGACGTTACGGTAAGGAGTCAGGTGCTCTATGAGCAAAGAAGAAGCCATTGAAGTTGAAGGTACGGTGATTGAACCGCTGCCGAATGCCATGTTCCGGGTAAAGCTGGAAAATGATCATGTCGTGCTTGCCCATATCTCCGGCAAGATGCGTAAGTACTTTATTAAAATTTTGCCTGGCGACAAGGTTACCGTGGAGCTTTCCCCGTACGATCTCAGCCGCGGCAGGATTACCTATCGCGCCAAATAGGTTGTAGCTACATCAATACACAGACTCATGCTCAGTTAGTTTTTGTGATGCATGAGTTTTCTGTTACTAACGTCTTGATATAAGGAGAAAACTCTATATGCTATCTGTTGCTGACCTTAAAAAAGGGACCAAGCTTATTGTTGACGGTGATCCTTATCTGGTGACCTCGTTCGACTTTGTCAAACCAGGCAAAGGCCAGGCGTTGTACAAGTGCAAAATGAAAAACATGATTAGCGGGGCAACCCTTGACCGTACCTATCGCTCTGGCGAGAATTTTGAGCCGGCCAGTATGGAGGAGCGGGATATGGAGTACCTCTACAAGGAGGGCACGCACTATACCTTTATGGACCAGGAGTCCTACGAACAGGTCGTGATGGAAGAGGATAGTGTTGGCGACGCCAAGAATTTCCTGCTGGAAAACACCAAGGTAGTGGTCCTGCTGTTCGGTGATAAACCGATCGGGGTCACCCTGCCTAACTTTGTGAACCTACGGGTGGTACAAACCGACCCCTGGGTTAAGGGCGACACCTCCGGCAGCGACTCCAAACCGGCCACACTGGAAACCGGTTATATCCTGCGGGTGCCCCCCTTTATAGAGGAAAATGAACTGATCGTGATCGATACCCGCAGCGGTGAGTACTCAACTCGTGTGAAAGGCTAACATGCACCAATCGCCCCTGATACTCCGGGCACAGGTGTTACAGGCCATACG
>JAJXUW010000022.1 GCA_021782545.1 Deltaproteobacteria bacterium
AAGTAAGACAGGGAGATTCGCAGGATGTCATCCAGATGCTGCTAAATGACCAGGTAGAGTTGGCGGTCGTCGGCAGCCGCCCCGAACAACCGGAACTTTTTGCACAGGTGGTGGCAACCGACCGGATTATCCTGACTGCGCGCCCCGATGTCGCGATAAAACGCCAGCTGCAGCTTCACCAGCTTCCCGATTGCCGGCTGATTATCAGAGAATCAGGCTCTGGAACCCGCCAGGCGACAGATGCCGCACTACGCCGGGCCGGCCTGGAACCGACGTCACTCACCGTGTCCGCACAATTCGGCAGCAGCGAGGCCTTGCGCCGCGCTGTACTTGGCAGCGGCAACTACGCCTTTATTTCCGCGCTGGCCGTCGAGCCTGAATTAGCATCGGGCACCCTGGTTGAGGTACCGATCACTGGCGTACATATTGAGCGTGCTTTTTATCTTGCCTGGAAACGCGGCTGTTCCCTGTCACCAGCTGCCGCACGATTTACCACCTTGCTCACCCACGCGCAATGAACAGACGGCCGTTATTGTTTACCTTGATTTTTTGGCCGCTTAGCGCAATAATTTTCGAAACCTGAATGGGAGGGTGTACATGTTCGGATTCGGCATGCCGGAGCTGATAGTAATTTTGGTGATCGTACTGGTGATTTTCGGTGCGGGTCGGCTTCCAGAGATCGGCTCGGCCTTTGGCAAGAGCATCAGAAACTTCAAGAAGGCCTCAGAAGGCAAAGATGAGATTGAGATCAAGCCGCGCAAGGACGACGACAAGCAGGCATAACCTACTGTCGTCTAGTGGTGCACTTCTGACAGCCGGCTTCCCTGCCGGCTGTCTCTTTTTTCCAGTTCCGCATCGATCAGGTTCAACACCTCCAGCTTACGACGCGACCAGTCAGGAGCCACCAGTTCTGAACGGCCGTCTCCCATCAGACGATGGATTATAATACGAGGGTCAAGTAGTTCCAAGGCATCACAAACCAGTTGCACGTACTCGTCCCGTTCAAGCAAGTGCAACGTCCCCCGACGATAATCCTCTTCAAGCAGGCTTCCTCTCAGGACGTGCAGGTGGTGCAGCTTGACACCGTCAACCCCCAGACGGTTCAGTTCCTGCACCGAATTCAACATCTCCTCCCGCGTCTCACCCGGCAGCCCCAAGATCAGATGGGCACACACCCGCAGCCCCTGTGCCTGGCAGCGCCAGACCGCATCAACAAAAGAGCGGTGCGTGTGACCACGATTGATGGCTGCCAAGGTGCGGTCATGCATGGTCTGCATCCCCAATTCCAGCCAGAGGTACGTTTTTTGGTGCAACTCCGCCAATAACTCGAGCACCGCTTCCGGCAGACAGTCCGGACGGGTACCGATAATCAGTCCGACCACCTCTGGATCCTGCAGAACCGCGTCATACAAGCTCCGCAGATGTTCAACCGTGGCATAGGTATTCGTATAGGCCTGAAAGTACCCTATGAATTTTTCGGCCTTGAACTTGTGCCGCAGGTATGCCTTGCTCTGCTGCAACTGCTCTGCAAGCGGCAGTTCCACCGGCACGCCGACAGCAGCGGCACCGCGTTCATTGCAAAAACGACAACCGCCAACGCCGATACGACCGTCACGGTTGGGGCAGCTGAAGCCGGCGTCCAGCGAAATCCGCTGGACACGGCAGCCGAAACGGCGGCGCAGTTCTTCGGTAAAGGTTGAGTAGCGTTTCATGTTCATAAAAAAAGGAGCGGCATCTCTGCCGCTCCCTGTATAGCCTACTTTGGTAGAAATTACTACTTGCGGGCAGCCTTGCCGGCCACCTGCATCCGGACCAGGGCACGTTCCAGTGCGGCCTCGTAGATCTTGAAGTTTTTATCCTCAGGGGACAGCTCCTTCAGCTTGGCCTCGGCCCGGCCAAGAGCCGCCTTGGCGCGCTCCAGGTCGATCTCGTCAGACCGCTCGGCAGTCTCAACCAGCACAATGATCCGGTCTTCCTGAATCTCAAAGTAACCCCAGTTGAGGGCCATGCAAACAGCGACTCCATCTTTTTTATAGTAGAGCTCCCCAATGTTAAGTGAGGTCAGGAACGGTGCGTGTCCCGGCAGCACGCCAAATTCGCCCAGCTTCCCGGTCGCCGTAACTTCATCGACCAGTTCGTCAAGCACCTTGTTATATGGTGTCACTATTTCAAGCTTCATCTTTTCAGCCATTGTATGGAGCTCCGTAGGGACAGAAGACTGTCCTGCCAGGTAATGATATTAAACAGCTGCCAGCTTAGCGGCCTTTTCAATCGCCTCTTCAATGGAACCGACCATATAGAAGGCCTGCTCAGGAAGGTTGTCATGCTTGCCGGCAACGATCTCCTGGAAGCCTTTGATGGTGTCCTTCAGTTCGACGTACTTGCCGGGAGAACCGGTAAAGGCCTCGGCAACGTGGAACGGCTGGGAAAGGAAGCGCTGAATCTTACGGGCGCGGGCAACCACCAGCTTGTCCTCTTCGGACAGTTCGTCCATACCGAGGATGGCGATGATGTCCTGCAGATCCTTGTACTTCTGCAGCACGTACTGAACCGAACGGGCGACGGCGTAGTGCTCCTCGCCGATCACCTGGGGATCGAGAATCCGCGAGGTGGAGTCCAACGGGTCCACGGCCGGGTAGATACCCAACTCGGCAATCTGGCGGGAGAGAACGGTGGTGGCGTCCAAGTGGGCGAAGGCGGTGGCCGGTGCCGGGTCGGTCAAGTCGTCGGCAGGCACGTAGATCGCCTGCACCGAAGTGATGGAACCCTTCTTGGTGGAGGTGATCCGCTCCTGCAGCTCGCCCATCTCGGTTGCCAAGGTCGGCTGGTAACCCACGGCGGAAGGAATCCGGCCCAACAACGCGGAAACTTCGGAACCTGCCTGGGTGAAGCGGAATATGTTGTCGATGAACAACAGCACGTCCTGGTTCTCTTCATCACGGAAGTATTCAGCAACGGAGAGGGCGGTCAGCGCAACCCGTGCACGGGCCCCGGGAGGCTCGTTCATCTGGCCGTACACCAGCGCCGCTTTGTCCAAAACGCCGGACTCCTTCATCTCCATCCAGAGGTCGTTACCTTCGCGGGTCCGCTCGCCAACACCAGCGAACACTGAATAACCGCCGTGCTGCTTGGCGATGTTGTTGATCAGCTCCATGATCAGAACGGTCTTGCCAACGCCGGCGCCGCCGAACAGGCCGATCTTACCGCCCCGGGCGTAGGGAGCCAGCAGGTCAACAACCTTGATGCCGGTGGTGAAGGCCTCAACCTTGGTGGACTGATTCTCGAAGGAAGGCGCCTCACGGTGAATGGCGTATTCTTTGTCATTGCCGATCGGACCCATTTCGTCAACCGGCTCACCGATAACGTTCATGATCCGGCCCAGGGTCTTGCGGCCCACCGGTGCGCAAATCTGCTTGCCAGTATCAATAACTGCCTGGCCGCGCTTCAGACCATCGGTGGAGTCCATGGCGATGGTCCGCACGGAGTTCTCACCCAGGTGTTGGGCAACCTCAAGCACCAGGTTGTTCTCACGGTCATCAATGGCCGGATTGGTCACCCGAAGAGCGTGGTAGATCTCCGGCAACTTACCGGGCTCAAATTCGACGTCAATAACTGCGCCGATAACCTGTGAAATTTTACCGATATTCTGACTCATGGAACCATGTCCTCCTGCGGCCTTAGGGCCTCATATAGTGATTCGTTTCTTTGGTTATCCCTTGATTGATTCAGCGCCGGAGATGATCTCCATCAACTCGGTCGTAATAGCTGCCTGCCGCGCACGGTTGTACTGGAGGGTCAGCTTGCCGATCATCTCAGAGGCGTTTTTCGATGCGCTGTCCATGGCGGTCATACGAGCACCATGCTCGCCAGCCACGGATTCGAGCATCGCCTTGAAGATCTGGACTTCGATATTCTTCGGCAAAATATCGGCGAGCAGGTCGCCGACCGACGGCTCATAGATATACTCGACACCTGCCTCGTCAACGGTTGCCTTTTCTTCGGGAACGATCGGCAGCAGCTGTTGAAAGGTAATATCCTGCGACATAACCGTACGGAAGGAGTTGAACAGCATCACGACCTGGTCATATTCTTCTGCCAGGTAGCCTTCAATAACGTCTTGTGCCAGCAGTGCTGCAGCCTGATAATTCGGCTTGGCCAGGATGTTAGGGAAGTTTTTATAGACCGTGTGACGGTTTTTCAGAAATTCATGCCCTTTGCGACCAACCGTCAAAACAGAAATCTGCTCGAATTCTGCCTGCTTTTCCTTGATGTAACGTTCACCTGCCTTGCACAGGTTGGTGTTAAAACCGCCACACAGTCCCCTATCGGAGGTGACAACGATCAGGAGCAGCTTTTTAGCATCCCGCTTTTCCAAGAGGGGGTGTTGATCGCCTTCCAAATTTGAAGCCAAGGACTGAAGCACTTCACCCATCTTCTGGGCGTAAGGGCGGGCTGCCACCACGTTTTCCTGCGCACGACGGAGCTTGGCAGCCGAAACCATCTTCATGGCCTTGGTTATCTGGCGCGTATTTTTTACGGATACAATCCGTTTTTTAATGCTCTTAAGGCTCGCCATGTCTCAAACCGTCCTTGTTTAAGCGGTAAATTCCTTCTTAAACTGCTCCAGCGCACTCACCAGCTTGGCCTTCAGATCATCGTCGATGGCCTTCTTGTCGCGCAGTTCGGACAGTATCTCGGCCTGACGGTTATCGAAGAAGGCGTACATTTCGGTTTCGTAACGCTTGAGCGCGGAGACCGGATAGTCATCAACATAGCCATTGTTAGCGGCAAAGATTACCAGAACCTGTTTTTCGTTCGGAATCGGGCGATACTGGGGCTGTTTGAGAATTTCAACCAGACGCTCACCACGGGCCAGCTGCATCTGGGTGGCCTTGTCCAGGTCGGAACCGAATTGGGCAAAGGCTGCCATTTCGCGATATTGAGCCAGGTTCAGACGGAGGGTACCGGCGACCTGCTTCATCGACTTGGTCTGTGCAGAACCACCGACCCGCGAAACCGACAGACCGACGTTGATCGCCGGACGAACACCGGAGAAGAACAGGTCGGATTCAAGATAGATCTGACCGTCGGTGATCGAGATGACGTTGGTCGGGATGTAGGCAGACACGTCGCCGGCCTGGGTCTCGATGATCGGCAGGGCGGTCAGAGAACCAGCGCCGCACTCATCGGACAATTTACAGGCACGCTCCAGCAGACGGCTATGGAGGTAGAAAACGTCGCCGGGATACGCTTCACGCCCAGGGGGACGACGGAGCAGCAGGGAAAGCTGACGATAGGCAACCGCCTGCTTGGAAAGGTCGTCATAGATGATCAAGGCGTGCTTCTTGTTGTCGCGGAAGTACTCGCCCATGGTGACGCCGGTGTAAGGCGCGATGAACTGCAGCGGAGCGGACTCGGAAGCGGTGGCAGCAACCACGATGGTATAATCCATGGCGCCGTGCTCCTGCAGCTTGGAAACTACCTGAGCAACCGTAGAACGCTTCTGGCCGATAGCAACGTAGATACAAATCACGTCGCCGCCCTTCTGGTTGATGATCGTATCGACGGCAACAGCGGTCTTGCCGGTCTGACGGTCGCCAATGATCAGCTCCCGCTGACCGCGCCCGATCGGAACCATGGAGTCGATCGCCTTCAGGCCGGTAGCCATCGGCTGGTGAACCGATTTACGGCTGACGATGCCGGGGGCCTTGATCTCCACCTTGCTGTAGGTGCTGGTGTTGATCGGGCCTTTGCCGTCAATCGGCTGGCCGATCGCGTTCACCACGCGGCCAACCAGGGCGTCACCGACAGGAACCTCGGTAATCCGTCCGGTACGCTTGACCGTATCGCCTTCCTTGATCTCGGCAAATTCACCGAGAATGGCGGCACCGACGTTATCTTCCTCAAGGTTGAGAACCATGCCCGATACGCCGCCGGGAAACTCCAGCAACTCACCTGCCATGGCGCCAGACAGACCGTGAATACGGGCAATACCGTCACCGATAGAGATGATGGTACCGGTTTCGGCCACTTCGACCTCTTTGCCGTACTCCTTGATCTGCTTCCTGATAATCTCGCTGATTTCTTCGGCTCTCAGTTCCATAGAAGCGCTTACCCCTTCTGTAGTATATCGTGAATCTGTGCTAATTGAGTCTTGACGCTGCTATCGTAGGCGATGTCACCGATCTGGGTGACGACACCACCGATCAGGGACGAATCCACTCCAACCTGCGGCAGAACCTTCTTGCCGGTCTTTTGCTCAAGCGCGGTCTTGATGGCAGCCACTTGTGCATCATCCAAGGCAAAGGCACTGGTGATCTGCGGACGCACAATACCGGACTGCTCGTCTGCCAGCTTCTCATACGTTTGAACAATCTGGGGCAGAAAAACCACCCGGTTTTTGTCCACCAGCAGCAGCAGAAAGTTGGCTACCAGCTCAGAACTTCCCAGCTTAACCACCAACTCCTTCATGATCTGCTTCTTCTGCTCAGCGGTAAAAGCCGGATTACCCAAAGCGGCCCGCAACTCGGCGTTACCAGAGACCAGCCCATCAACGACCTTCAACTCCTGGCTGAAGCGCTCGATCAGGCCACTTTCCGAACCAAGCTGGACCAGCGCCTTGGCATACCGTCTGGCAATGGCGTTATTGATCACAGTTGTCCCACCTTCCCAAGATAATCTTGCACCAAACGGTCATGATCAGCCTTCTGAATTGCCCCGGTGAGCTTGCCGGCAGCCAATTCGACCGCGAGGCGGGCCGCTTCGGCACGCAACTCAGTACGAGCCTTCAGCACCTCCTGGTCGGCCGCCTGTGTCGTCTGCTCAGCGATCTTCGCCGCCGACAACTTGGCCTCGGCCACGATACGCTGCTTTTCGGCCTCAGCCTCCTGCAACATGGCCGCCCGTAGTTCGTCCACTTCCTGATTGGCCTTGGCCAGCTTTCCGGTGTACTCTGCAAGCTTGGCCTCGGCAGCCTCACGGGCCTCCTGGGCCTCACGCAGGCTCTTCTCGATCAGCGCCTGACGATCAGCCAGCGAACCTTTGAGATTCGCCTTCTTTAACGCCCAGACGAGGATTCCTGCCAGAACGGCAAAGTTAAGCACGCGCCAGGCGAAATCCTTCATCAGCGCGCCACTATCGGCATGGTGCTCGCCACCGCCTCCAGAGGCCAGCGCCATAGCGGCAAACGCAAGCACGCCCACCGCCAGTAGGCCGGAGAGGATCAGCTTCGAACGACGTCCACTGAACACCACCATCTTACAAGCTCCTCCCCAGAATTTTTTCACAGATATCATTGGAAAGCGATTGCGCCTGTTGTTGCAGCATGGTACGGGCCTCAGCCGACTCCTTGGCAATCCGCTCGCGGATCATTGCCAGCGACGCAGCGGCCTCAGAACGAGCCTTATCAAGAAGCGACGCTTCCTCCACCTGGGCCTGCTTCACCGACTCTGCCCGCTTGGCACCAGCTTCCGCCTTGGCATCGCGCAGGCTGGCCTCATATTGGGTCATCTTTTCTTGCACCTGCTGATCAACAGCGTGCGCCCGTTCACGGGATGACGCGATATCTGCGCGGCGCTTTGCCAGCATGGCACGGAGCGGCTTGTATAAAAATACGTTTAGCACCAGCACCAAGATACCGAAGTTGATAATCTGGATGAAAAATGCAAGATCAAGATTGATCACGATCTACCCCTTCACCGGCAGCTTTTTTGTATACTGTATCCCACAAACAAAACATCCGGCAAAAGCCGAATGCAAAACGTTGGTTAGCTATCACAGCCGTATACGTTCTGTCAACGGAAAAGATGCAATGGCGCAGCGGGACGGGCATCAGGACTGCAGCAGGTCAATAATCCTTGTCAGCTCATCCGTGGTGTTGAAATGGATCTCTACCGCCCCTTTACCGGCGGACCCCCGTCGGATGGCAACCCGTGCCTGGAACTGCTGCTGCAGCTGGTCCTCCAAGGCGACCATCAACAGATCAGGCTGCCGGGCCGGCTTGTTGGTTTCAGGCTTGGGTGTGCGCTTAAGCCGGTTAACCAGCTCTTCCGCCGCCCTGACCGACAACATGCGCTGCAGTATCTCATGGCGGGCCTTCTGAAGCAATGTATCGCTCTCCAACCCCAGCAAGGCCCGGGCATGCCCCATGGACATCCGCTCCTCGACCACGTCCTGCTGGATATCCGACGGTAATTTCAGCAGGCGCAGGGAGTTGGTGATGGTGGTGCGGTTCTTGCCGACCCGTCTGGCCACCTCATCCTGGGAGATGCCGAACTGCTCCACCAGCGCCTTGTAGGCCTGAGCCTCTTCGATGGCGTTCAGGTCCTCCCGCTGGATATTCTCGATCAGCGCCAGCTCCATGACCGCTTCGTCGCTGGCCTCACGAATCACTACCGGCAGTTCCCGCAGACCGGCCTTCTGTGAGGCGCGCCAACGGCGTTCACCGGCGATGATCTCATAGTGACCATCTTTCTGCGTGACCACCAGCGGTTGTATGATCCCCTTCTCCTTTATGGAGGCGGCCAGTTCTTCAAGCTTCTCCGGGGCGAACTGTTTGCGGGGTTGGTTCGGATTCGGCCGTATCTTCTCAATCGGACAGAGGAAGTAATTTTTGTCCTCCGCCATTGCGGCAACCGGCAGCAGGGCCGCCATACCCTTGCCCAATCCACTCTTTTTAAGCACTAGGGGTTTCCTCCCGCTGAATCATCTCCCGCGCCAGCTGCAGGTATGCTGCGGCCCCTTTGGAGGTAATGTCGTAGTAGATCACCGGCCTGCCATGGCTGGGGGCCTCGGCAAGCCTTATATTGCGCGGCACCACCGTCTCGAACAGCTCCTGCGGGAAATGGGTACGAATCTCCGCAGCCACATCCCGGCCAAGGTTACCCCGGCTGTCGAACATGGTCAGCAGGATACCCTCGATCTGCAGCAACGGGTTAAGCCCCCGCTTCACCAAGTTGATGGTATGCAGGATCTGGGACAATCCTTCCATGGCGTAAAACTCGCACTGCAGCGGGATCAGCACCGAATCGGCCGCTGTCATGGCATTAACGGTCAACAGGTTGAGCGACGGCGGGCAGTCCACCAGAATATAGCGGTAACGCTCCGCCAAGGCGGCCAACGCGTGTTTGAGACGTTGCTCCCGGCCCTCCTCGGCGGCAAGCTCCAGTTCAGCGCCGGCCAGATCAGACGTGGCCGGCAGGATATGCAGGTAGGGGTGCCCCGTATCGACGACCAGGGCCTCCGGCTCAATCTGGTTGATTAACAGGTCATAGATCGAATGCGCGAGCCGGGACTTGTCCAGGCCGACGCCACTGGTGGCGTTCCCCTGGGGATCGATATCCACCAGCAAGGTAGGGCGCTCACTGGCGGCCAAGGCCGCTGCCAGATTGACGGCAGTCGTGGTCTTACCCACCCCCCCTTTTTGATTGGCAATACAGATGATCTTTGACATAACCAGTTGTTCAGCCTAAGGAAAATTAGAAAGTAACCGCACTCCGCGAGGCAGCAACGCTACCACAAAGCTCCTTGTGGTGTAAATAAACTTTTCAGGTAACCGGCGTGGTCGGCCAACAGTCGCCGCACAGTGTGACAAAGGCCTCGTCCGCAGGCGCCGAAAGCGCCATCGGCCGCCCATCACGGCCCACAAAATCAAGTCCTGTGCAATGCAGCAAGAGCCGTGGCGCAACGGCCCCACCATAGGTGGTATCCCCGACAATCGGCAACCCCTCGGCCGCCAGGTGCACCCGAATCTGATGGGTCCGCCCGGTCAACGGTTGGGCCTCCACCAACGCCCGCCCCCCACAGACGGCAAGGCAACGAAAGAGCGTATGGGCCGGTCGACCACCGGGTACGATACCATAGCGGGCACTGGCCACTTTGCCGATCGGTCCGTCGGCACCCCAGTCGACGGAGGTCGGCACGCCGGTTACCAGGGCGAGGTACCGCTTGTGGATGGTCCCCTGCTTGAACAGTTCCGAGAGCCAGGCTGCGGCCTGTCGGTGTTTCGGAAACAGCATCAGCCCGGAGGTGCCGCGATCGAGGCGATGCACGATCCGCACCGGCTCCTTGAGTCCCTGACGTGCAAACTCCTCACCTACCCAGTACTCAAGGGTCCCCTTCAACTGATACGGTGTGCGCTGGCTGGCTACGCCGGACGGCTTGTTGACCGCCAGCAGGTCGCGGTCCTGATAGACGATCACCTCCAGCCCCACGACCAGTTCACGGAACTCGCCCGGCTGCATTACCCCCACCGTGAGCAGGTCATCCTGCTTTACGGCACGGGAGGCGACCCGCACCATGGCCTGATTGACCGCACAGCCGCCTCGGTCGATGATCCGCCGAGCCTCGCCCTTGCTGATCTGCGCCAAAAGGGCCAAGGCCTCGTCAAGCCGCCGCCCGGCCAAACCGGCAGGTATGGTCAGAGTTACTATCACAGAGCCTTCCTAGCACGCCTTGCAGGGCAATGCAAACAAACGGGTTGGCAGACCAAGGCCCCATTTGCTACTCTACCGGCCATGCATCCCCGCCAAACGGATATGCCACCCTTGCGTGGCCCGGTACCGCTGGCCCACCTGTTGCTGCGCCAGGTTGTCAAGGCTGGCGACCGGGTCGTGGACGCCACCTGCGGTAACGGCAAGGATACGCTACTGCTGGCTGAGTTGGTGGGCGAGACCGGCCAGGTCTGGGCCTTTGACATCCAGTCCGAGGCACTGGAGCGCACCCACCAGCGTCTCGATGCGGCCGGGCTGGCCGATCGGGTTACCCTACTTGCCTGTGGCCATGAAACCCTAGCGACACTGGTGCCGTCACTCGTGTGCGCCGTGATTTTCAATCTGGGCTGGCTGCCGGGTGGCGACCGCGCCATCATAACCGAACCGGCCACCACACTTCCAGCCCTCGAAGGCGCCCTGCAGATCCTCGATGAAGGCGGGCTACTGCTGATCACCTGCTACCCCGGCCATGCCGGCGGCGACCGCGAAACTGAGACGGTGCTGACCTGGGCGACCGCTCTCGACGCACAGCGGTTTCATGTCTGGCGCATGGGGCAACTGAATGTGGACCAGAGCGCCCCTTTTTGCCTGTTGGTTCAGAAGGCGATCAGCCGCCATGCTGCGTAACCTGCTCCCTTTTCTGGCAGTCCTGCCGGCTTCGGCGTACAGCCTGCTGTCGCTGTGGTGCGGGCGCAGTTTTTTCCACCGGCCAACCGCCGCAGCACACGGGCCACAACCAGCAATCACCATCCTCAAACCGGTCAAGGGTATGGACGAAGGCAGCTACGAAAATTTCGCCTCCTTCTGCCGCCAGCAGTATGCAGGACCGGTGCAGCTTGTTTTTGCCGTGGCCACGGCCGACGACCCGGTGATCGCCGTGATCCAGCGCCTGATGGCCGACTTCCCGACACAGGACATCAGCCTGCATATCGACTCGACCATTCACGGCCCCAACTACAAGGTCTCCAATCTGATCAACGCCTTTCCCCAGGCAAAACACGACCTCCTGATCATTTGCGACAGCGATATCCGCGTCGAGCCGACCTTTCTGCAGTCGGTGAGCTCGCACTTTTCCGACCCGCAGCTGGGGCTGGTCAGTTCCCCCTACCGCTCCAGCAGGGTCTACGGGCCGGTCACCGCCCTGGAGGCACTGGCCTTCACCGGCGAGATGACCCCCAACGTCTTGGTGGCTCGGCAGCTTGAAGGTCTTTCCTTTGCCCTGGGGGCGGCCATGACCTTTCGCCGCCAGGCTTTGGAAGCCATCGGCGGCCTGCCCGCCTTGGTCGATTTCCTGGCGGACGACTACCAACTGGGCAACCAGATACATCGCGCCGGGTGGCGGCTGGCCCTGGACAAACAGGTGGTGGAGAGCATGCTCAAACCGGAGACGTTGGCCGACATCCTATCGCGCCAGCTACGCTGGTCCCGCACCATGCGGGTCAGTCGACCCGGGGGGTATCTCGCCTCCGGCATCACCCTGCCGGGCCTCGCCATCCTGCTGGCCCTACTGACCGGCCAATTTCCTGCCGCCTTCGGCGCCATCTGCCTGTTGTATCTAATCCGCCTGGCCGTCACCACCTGCTTCAGCCGCTGCTGGGTACAGGACCGGCTCCTGCCGGCCTGGGGCTGGTTACTGCCGCTGCGTGACCTGCTGGCCTTCGCCACCTGGTTGCTCGCCTTCCTCGGCAATCACGTCACCTGGCGTGGAGCCCGCTTTGCCGTACGGACCGGCGGACGCCTCTCGCCACTTCATTAAACCCTCGATCGTCTTAACCAATCAGATGCTTTACTTTTTTCCCCACAACCAGTATAGTCATGCGGTTGATCGTATTATCTGAATAAATCATCAGCGGATCGCCCGTGACTCAATTCATACGCGCCATAGGACGACACGGCCTGGCCGTTCTGCATGAACTTGGACGGATGGGGCAGTTCCTGCTCCATGCCGGTTATGCCCTCCTACGCCAGCCGGGCCGGCCGGTACACGTCCTGAAGCAGATCAGCTTCATCGGCGCCAAGTCGCTGTTCGTGATCGTGTTAACCGCCGCTTTTACCGGCATGGTGCTTGGCCTGCAAGGCTACTACACCCTTGCCAAATTCGGTTCGGAAGGGCTACTCGGCACCGCCGTGGCGCTCTCACTGATCCGTGAACTGGGCCCGGTACTCTCCGCCTTGATGGTGACCGGCCGGGCGGGAAGCGCCATCACCGCCGAGATCGGCATCATGCGAATCAGTGAGCAGATCGATGCCCTGGAGACCATGGCGTTGGATCCGTTCAAGTACCTGGTATCACCAAAATTCATCGCCGCCATGCTCTCCGTCCCCCTCCTGTGCGCCATATTCGATGTTGTAGGGATCTACGGTGGCTGGCTGGTGGGAGTCAAACTGCTGGGGGTGAACCCCGGCGCCTATTTCGGCGAGATGTACCGTTCCGTACTCTGGAAGGATGTCTGGTCCGGCATGGTCAAGTCCTACTCCTTCGGCGTCATTATCGCCTGGATCGGCTGTTACAAGGGCTACTACGCCGGCCACGGCGCTGAAGGGGTCTCCAAGGCCACCACCGAGTCGGTGGTGCTGACCTCGGTCCTGATTCTGGTCTGGGACTACTTCCTGACCTCGATACTGCTATGATCGAACTGACCAATCTATATAAGGCCTTTGGCAGCCAGACCGTCCTGAACGGCCTCAACCTGAGTGTGCCGAACGGCAAGATTACCGCCGTGATCGGCCCCAGCGGTGAGGGCAAGAGTGTGATGCTCAAGCACATGATCGGCCTGCTCACCCCTGATCAGGGCGATGTCCTGGTGGACGGGACGAGCATCCTGGGCTTGGGGCGCACCGAACTGAACCGGGTGCGGGAAAAGTTCGCCATGGTGTTTCAAAACGCCGCCCTGTTCGATTCGATGACAGTGTATGAAAATGTGGCCTTCCCCTTGGAGGAAAAGACCTCCTTCAGCCGTGATGAGATAAACGCCCGCGTTGAGACGGCTCTGCGCGAGGTGGGTCTGAAAGAGGTCAATCGGAAGTATCCGGACGAGCTGTCAGGAGGGATGAAAAAGCGGGTCGGTCTGGCCCGAGCCCTGCTTCTGGAGCCGCAGATCGTGCTGTTCGACGAGCCGACCACCGGTCTTGACCCGGTGATCCGGCGGGCCATCCACCAGCTGATCAAGGAGACCCAGGCCAAGTTCGGCTTTACCGCCGTCATCGTTTCCCATGACATCCCGGACATCTTTGAGGTGGCGCACCACGTGGCCATGCTCTACCGGGGCGAAATTCTCCAGTTCGGCACACCAGACGAGATACAGGGGTCCAATCACCCGGTGGTGCGGCAGTTCATCACCGGCAGCCTGGACGGCCCGATCAATAGCGGAGCGGCATGACCATGAACAACGCAAAACTCGAACTGACCGTCGGCATATTCATGCTGGTCGGCATCCTCTGCCTAGGGTACCTCTCCATCAGACTGGGCAAAATGGAACTGATCGGCGGCAACTACTACCACATCTCGGCCCTGTTCGATTCGGTTTCGGGCCTGAAAAACGGCGCCCGTGTTGAGGTGGCCGGGGTTGAGGTAGGGGCCGTTGACCGGATAGCCCTTGCCAAGGATGGCAGCGAGCAGGCCCAGGTCTTCATGAAGATCAAGGATGGCATCAAACTGACCGATGACACCATCGCCTCAGTCCGTACCAGCGGCCTTATTGGCGACAAATTCATCAAACTTGCCCCTGGCGGCTCCGATCTGGCGCTCAAAGATGGCGGCAAGATCCGCGACACCGAGTCATCCATTGATATTGAGGATCTGATCAGCAAATTTATCCACGGCAAGGTTAACTAGGAGCAGCCAGATGAAACGGCATCTGAGCATCACCCTCGTCATCGGGGTCTTATCACTCGCCACCGCTGGCAACGCACTGGCCGGCAATCCCAGCAAAAAGAAGCTGGTTTTCGACCTCAACACCTGCATCAAGACCGCCATAACGGCCGCACCAGAGGTCGGCGAGGCGCAGGCTGACCTGGACCTGACAACCACCAAGCTGCAGGAGGCCAAGGCATACCGCTATCCCCAGGCCGACGCCATGGCTCTTTTCGGTCCAGCCCCTGGCGCAAAGCGAGAGGATCTGTCTCCCACTATCAACACCGATAAACCTTTCAGCATCAAAGAGATGACCTGGTTCACCAGCGCCGACCTGTTAGTTACGCAGCCATTGTGGACCTTTGGCAAGATCAGTGAAAATATCAAGGCCGCGACCCACGGCATTGAGGTTGACAAGGCCAAAAAACAGCAAAAGGCCAATGAAGTCGCCCTTGAGGTCAAAAAGTATTATTATGGTGTGTTGCTGGCCCGCGAGATGAAGGACCTTCTGTCCGAGCTGCAGGACTACATGACCACCGGCAAGAAAAAAGTCCAGGAACTGATTAAGCATGACGCGCCATCCGGCGACGAGATGGACCTGTACAAACTGGATGCCTACTCTGGCACCATCAACAAGCATATGGCAGAGGCGGTGCGCGGCGAACAACTGGCCCTGGCGGCCCTCAAGACCCGTATGGCGCTCGGTGCCGATGTCGATCTTGATCTGGCGAGCAAACATCTGACTATGGACCCTGACCCATCGGGGGATATCGAGACCTTTATCGAACGCGCCAGACTGCAACGTCCCGAATACAAACAGCTTAAGGAAGGACTTGCCGCCAGGACGGCACTGGTCGATGCCGCCAAGGCCAACTACTATCCTGATATCTTCCTGGCGGGTGTGGTCTCCTGGGCGTACGCCGACAAGCGGGACCGGATCGACAACCCCTATCTCACTGACCGTTTTCAGCATGTCTACGGTGGTCTCGCGCTGGGAGTGAAGTGGCACTTCGATTTTGGCATCACCAGCGCCAAAGTAGCCGCCGAGCAGGCGCAGTTGAACCGCCTGCAGAGCACCAAGAGCTATGCCGAGGCCTATATACCGTTACAGATTCGCAAGGCCTGGTTGGATATGAAAGAGGCCGAACAGGTGGCCACCGTGACGAAGGACGCCTTTGCAAACGCCAAAAAATGGGGGGCGGCGGCCCTGGCGAACTTTGATTTCGGCATCGGCAACTCACGTGATGTATTCGAGGCGCTTGAGGTCTATGGCAAGATGAAGGCCGATTACTACCAAGCCATCTACAACTATGAAATGGCCAAGGCCACTTTGGAGTACGCCATCGGCGAACAGCCGATGTTATCAAACTAAGTAAGTCCTATCAGGAGGATGAGGTACCATGTTGAAACGGATCAGTATCATCGTCTTTTGCTGCCTGTTCGTTGCTAACGCCGCTTTTGCGTCGATCACCACCGAGGTGAAACAGACCGTCGATGATATCATCAAGATTGTCACCAACAGCGAGTTGAAAAAGCCCAGCAACGAGCATAAGCGCCGGGCCGCCATCAAGAGGGTGTTAAGCAGCATCTTCGACCAGCAGGAAATGGCCAAACGTTCCTTAGGCAGATACTGGAACCAACGCACACCTGCCGAACGGAAACAGTTTGTCGACCTGTTCTCCTCCCTGCTGGAAAATTCCTATGCCGGAAAGATCGAATCCTACAACAACGAAAAGATCCTCTACACCAAGGAATCCATCGAAGGCAACTATGCCGAGGTGCATTCCAAGATCATCACCCCAAAGCATGACGAGTTCTCCCTCGACTACCGCCTGCTGAAAGAATCCAACGGCAAATGGATGGTCTATGACGTGGTCATCGAAGGGGTGAGCCTGGTCTCCAACTACCGCACCCAGTTTAACAAAATCATCAATGCAAACGGCTATCCCGAGCTGGTGAAGAAACTCCAAACCAAGCATAACGAAATTAAGATGCAATAATTGTGCAGCAATTATGCTTGACAGCCCATTATTGGCTATGCTACAGGGACGCTGCATTAAGTTTCGGACGTGTTGCAACCACTCACACGTAGCACCGCTGGACTGCCTGCCTGGGCGTTACTCCTGACCGGTTCCGGAAACTTAGGCATCATTCAGCATCCGGCATGACCGGGTAACCCACGAAGGAGGAAGTAAAGATGGCTCAAGGCAAGGTCAAGTGGTTCAATGACACCAAAGGGTTCGGCTTCATTGAGCAAGAAGGTGGCGAGGATGTTTTCGTTCACTTCTCGGCTATCCAGAGCGAGGGCTTCAAATCCCTGGCCGAAGGTGAAACGGTTACCTTCGACATCGTGCAAGGCCCCAAAGGTCTGCAGGCAGCCAACGTTCTGAAGACGAAGTAATCCTTCTTCCTTCAGAGACAACTGTAAACGCCCCGCTGATTATTCAGCGGGGCGCTTTCGCTGTGGCTGGCGGCCTGGTACGCGACGACCCCGCCACGGCTAACGGCGCACCAGCAAGAAGTGTCTCAAGACGTCGCAGCAGGTCGACACGCCCCAGCCCTTGCAGCGCTTTGCGTACCTGCGCCCGTTCATCGGGCAGATGACAGAGCAGGAGCGCTTTCTGCAAGCGCCGTTCACGATCGCTGCGGGCCACATAGACCTGCTTGCCGCTGGATGGATCGATCCCAGTGTAGTACATGCAACTGGCTGCTGTGCCCGGCGTCGGCGTGAATTCCTGCACCTGCTCCACTGTAAGCCGAAGCCGTCGAAGCGCCAAGGCCAACTCGGCCATGGATTCGATAGTGCAACCTGGATGGCCGGCCATCAGATAGGGCACCACCCCTTGGCGCTTGCCTGCTTTAGCGCTCTCATCACGGAAACGGGCTAAAAACCGTTCAAATATGGCCCCATCAGGTTTCCGCATCAAGGCCGTCACCGCACTGACCAGATGTTCCGGCGCCACTTTCAACAGACCACCCACATGATGGGACACGAGCTCCCTGAAGTAGTCAGGTTGATGTTCCAGCAGGTCATACCGGATTCCTGAAGAAACCGCCACCTGGCGTACGCCAGCCATGCTGCGCACCTTCCGCAACAACCCAGCCCCCTGGGCGTCACCGCAGCTTAAGTTCTGGCAGATTGCGGGATAGAGGCAACTGGGCCGCCGGCACCCATGGCCGCGATCTGCCGCATGGCAGGAAAGGCCGTACATGTTGGCCGTCGGGCCGCCCACGTCACTAATCTGCCCTTTGAACCACCCTTTTTCAACCAGACGCCCCACCTCCTGCTGCACCGAGGAAAGACTGCGGGATTGCACAAACTTCCCTTGATGCATGGTGATGGCACAGAAGGAACAGCCGCCGAAACAGCCGCGGTGGGTGGTGATTGAGCGTTTGATCTGCTCGAAGGCGGGAATCTGTTCCCGGTAACAAGGGTGGGGCTCGCGGCTGAACGGAACAGCATAAATGGCATCCAGTTCCTTAGCACTCAGCGGTAAGGCAGGCGGATTGCACACCAGCTGGCGATCCCCGTACCGCTGCGCCAAGATTCGGCCACAGTAGGGGTTCTGTTCATGCTCCAACAGGCGATGCGCCTCGGCAAAGGCGACCTTGTCCGTTGACAACTGGTCCCAGGACGGCAGGTGCACAGCGGCATCAGGTGCCTGCCGGCTGAGATAGCAACTGCCCCGCAGGTCGCGAATGCCGGTAATGGATTCACCATCACGCAGCCGCTGCGCCAACGCCAGTAGCGTCAACTCTCCCATGCCGTAGATCAACAGGTCGGCCTTGGCGTCCAGCAGAAGGGAACGCCGCAGCTTGTCCTCCCAGAAGTCGTAATGGGCCAGACGGCGTAGTGAGGCCTCGATGCCGCCCAGCACCACCGGCACCTCCTTGTAGGCCTCCTTGATACGGGAGGTGTAGATGATGCAGGCGCGGTTGGGACGGGCACCGTGCCGATTGCCCGGCGTATAGGCATCATCGTGACGCAGTTTTTTCAACGGGGTATAGTGGGCGACCATCGAATCCATGGCACCGGCGGAGACGCCAAAAAACAGCCGCGGACGCCCCAGCACCATGAACGGCTCCTTGGAACGCCAGTCTGGCTGTGCAATGATACCGACCCGAAAGCCGTGGGACTCCAGCCAGCGGGCCAGAAGCGGCACACCGAAGGCCGGATGGTCGATATAGGCATCGCCGCTCACCAGGATGATGTCCAGCTGATCCCAGCCACGGCGACGGGCCTCGTCAAGCGTTGTAGGAAGCGGAAGCGTCAAGGGTAGAGCGCCACACCTTCCAACCCCTGGGTCTCAGGAAACCCGCACAACAGGTTCATGTTCTGGATCGCCTGGCCCGATGCTCCCTTGACCAGATTGTCGATGGCCGAGACCACAATCACCCGGTTGGTACGGCTGTCAACGGTCACGCCGATATCGCAGAAATTGGAGCCACGGACAAAGGCGGTGGAAGGGAACTGCCCCTTGGGCAATGGCCGCACGAACGGCTCATTGCCGTAGGCAGCAGCATACAGGGACACCAGTTCGTCCGTGGTGACCGCCCTGATCGGTGTGGCATAGATGGTGGAAAGGATACCGCGGTCCATCGGTACCAGATGCGGGGTAAAGGTGATGGTCACCGCCTGCCCCGCCAGCTCGGACAGTTCCTGTTCGATCTCGGGAATGTGCCGGTGAGCCCCCCCCACACCATAGGCCTTAAAGCCGTCATTGACCTCACAGTACAGGGAATCCACCTTGGCCGACCGGCCGGCGCCGCTGACGCCGGAGCCGGAGTCGGTAATGATGGTTGCCGGGTCGATCAGACCGGCATCCAGAAGCGGCTTCAGTCCCAAAATGATGCTGGTTGGATAGCAGCCGGGGTTTGCCACCAGACAGGCCTGGCGGATCGCCTCCCGCCGCAGCTCCGGCAGGCCGTAAATTGCAGCCTGCAACAGCTCGGGGTTCCTGTGCGGTTCGTACCAAGCGCCATAGACCGCCGGATCGTGCAACCGGTAATCGGCCGAGAGGTCGATCAGCTTTTTACCTGCGGCCAGAAAGGCCGGCACCACCGCCATGGCAGCCTGGTGCGGCAAGGCCGTAAAGATCAATTCCGCCTTGGCGGCAATAGCAGCCGGATCCAGCGGTTCCAGCAGCAGGTCGCAGCGCCCCCGCAAGGTCGGGAACAGATCGGATATCTTTTTACCGGCACTCTGCTCAGAGGTGACGCTGGTAATCACAACCTCGGGGTGACGGTCCAGCAGCCTGATCAACTCAAGCCCGGTGTAGCCGCTCGCTCCGACGATGGCGACAGTAATCATGGTATCCTCCAGAAATGGCGAAAGGGAACGCCCTGACGGACCCTCCCTCTCAACCATGATGATGCCGTCGTACCGGCAGTTAAATTAACGCTTGGAGAACTGGAAGCGGGCGCGAGCTGCTCTGCGACCGTACTTCTTACGCTCTTTCACGCGCGAATCACGGGTGATGAAACCAGCCTTCTTCAGGTTGCCCCGCAGTTCTGGATCGGCCTCCAGCAGGGCCTTGGTGATGCCATGCTTGATGGCGCCGGCCTGACCGGAGTCACCACCGCCACAGACATTGACGAAGACATCGAACTTGCCGACGTTTTCGGTCAGCTCCAGCGGCTGACGAACCACCATCTTGGAGGTCTCGCGGCCAAAGTACTCATCAAGAGTCTTGTTGTTGACCACAATCCGACCAGCGCCGGGCTTAAGCCAAACGCGGGCGACGGAGCTCTTCCGCTTGCCGGTACCGTAAAAACTGACAGCTGCCATGTTACTATCTCCTCGAAACGTAAACGTTGAATCGGTGCTTACAGGGCCAGCGCCTTGGGCTGCTGTGCCTCATGGGGATGGGTTGAACCGGTGTACACCTTGAGTTTCTTCAGCATATGACGGGACAGTTTATTCTTGGGGAGCATCCCCTTGACCGCCTTACGGATCAGCTCTTCCGGTTTTTTGGCCAACATTTCACCCGCGGTTGCCTCTTTGAGGCCGCCAGGGAAACTGGTGTGGCTATAATAAACTTTACCGGTCAGCTTGTTACCGGTCAGGGTGATCTTATCGGCGTTCAACACGATCACGAAATCGCCGGTGTCGACGCTGGGGGTAAAGATCGGCTTATGCTTGCCGCGCAGCACGTTGGCGATCTGGGTGGCCAGACGTCCCAGCACCACGTTTTCCGCGTCCACCACAAACCACTGATGGGTAACCTGCTCTTTTTTTGCAACCTCGGTTTTCATTGCGATCCTCACGTCGGTCCATCCTGCTAGACCGAATTGGTTATACGAAGAGGTGCACATTACGACAGACAATCCTCCAGTGTCAAGCAAAAATTATAGGGGTATTCCTGAACAGAGTTGCCAGCAAACGTGCTTTTATGCTAAGAAAGATGCTCGCCAACCTGAAGCGAGGGCTGTAGCAACGCTTTTTCAAGAAAAGGATATGCGAACCATCATGGGCATTACCCAACTCGAGATCGAACATGTCGCCCGCCTGGCTCGGCTGGCGCTGAGTGACGCCGAGAACGAACTCTTCAGCAGCCAGATGTCAGCCATCTTGTGCTACGTGGAGACCCTGAACGAGCTGGACACCGACGGCATCATCCCCACCGCCCACGCTGTTCCGGTGCAGAACGCCTTTCGCTCCGATGCCGTCCAGCCTTCAATCGGCACTGACCAGGCCTTAAGCAACGCCCCCGACCGGGTGGAGACCTTCTTCCGGGTCCCGCCGGTGATCGAATAGGACCAGACGACCATGGAACTGCACACCCTGACCATCCAGCAACTCCACCAGCTGCTGAAAAACCGCCAAGTTTCCTCCGTGGAGACCACCCGGGCCCTGCTGAAGCGGATTGAGACCACTGAAAACCGCATCAACGCCTTTATCACCGTGGCCGCCGACCAGGCTCTGGCTGCCGCTGAGGCGGCCGACCAACGGATCGCCAACGGTGATTGCCAAACGTTGACCGGCATCCCGCTGGCCCTCAAGGATATCTTCCTGACCGAAGGGCTACGCACCACCTGTGCCTCCAAGATGTTGGAAAACTTCATCGCCCCCTACGACGCCACCGCCTGGGCCCGCCTCAAGTCCCAGGGCGCCGTGCTGCTGGGCAAACTGAACCAGGACGAGTTTGCCATGGGGTCTTCCTGCGAAAGCAGCGCCTTCGGCGCCACCCGCAACCCCTGGGACACCGAGCGGACCCCCGGCGGTTCCTCCGGCGGCTCGGCAGCCTCCATTGCGGCCCAACAGGCCACTGCCACCCTGGGTACCGACACCGGCGGCTCGATCCGCCAACCTGCCTCCCACTGCGGCTGCGTCGGCCTCAAACCGACCTACGGCCGGGTCTCCCGCTACGGCGTGATCGCCTATGCCTCCTCGCTGGATCAGGTGGGGCCGGTCACCCGCGACGTGACCGATGCAGCGCTGCTCTTGCAGGCCATCGCCGGCCACGACCCCAAAGACTCCACCAGTGTCGAGCAGCAGGTGCCGGATTACAGCACCAGCCTGAAAAATGACGTCAAAGGGATGAAGATCGGCCTGCCCAGAGAGTACTTCATCGACGGACTCGACCCGGACGTGCAGCGTGCGATGGACAACGCCATCGCCCACCTCAAGGGCCAAGGTGCAGAATTTATTGAGGTGTCGCTCCCCCACACCAACTACGCCGTGGCCTGCTACTACCTGATCGCCACCGCTGAGGCCAGCTCCAACCTGGCCCGCTACGAAGGGGTCCGCTTCGGTCACCGCGCCACGGAAACCGAAGGGCTGATCGAGATGATGATGCGGTCCCGGGCCGCAGGGTTCGGTGCCGAGGTCAAACGCCGCATCATGCTGGGCACCTACGCCCTCTCCTCCGGCTACTACGACGCCTACTACCTGAAGGCACAGAAGGTCCGTACCCTGATCCAGCGCGACTTCAGCGAGGCGTTCAAGCAGGTCGACATCCTGCTGACCCCGGTGGCCCCCACCCCGGCCTTCAAGATCGGCGAAAAAACGGCCGACCCGCTGCAGATGTACCTGTCCGACATCTTCACCATCCCGGTCAACCTGGCCGGCATCTGCGGCATCTCGCTCCCGGCCCAGCCCTCTGCAGCCGGCCTGCCGATCGGCCTGCAACTGATCGGCAAGCCGTTCGGCGAGGAGACGATCCTGCGGGCCGCCTACAGTTTTGAACAGACCACCGACTGGCACAGACAGAAGGCAGCACTATGAACTACCAACCCGTTATCGGCCTTGAAGTCCACGTTCAACTGAACACCCGGAGCAAGATCTTTTGCGGCTGTTCCACCCGGTTCGGTGCCGAGCCGAACGCTCACACCTGCCCGGTCTGCCTGGGACTGCCCGGCGCCCTGCCGGTGCTGAACCGCCAGGTGGTGGAGTCGGCCATCATGGCCGGCCTGGCCACCAACTGCGCCATCGCCCACAAGAGCATCTTCGCCCGCAAGAACTACTTCTACCCCGATCTTCCCAAGGGGTATCAGATCAGTCAGTTCGAGCAGCCGATCTGCGAAAAGGGCTGGCTGGATATACAGGTAGAGGGACAACCGCCCAAACGGATCGGTATCACCCGTATCCATATGGAGGAGGATGCCGGCAAGCTGGTCCACGGCTTGGGCAACGGCTCCGGGGTGGACCTGAACCGGGCCGGAACGCCGCTTCTGGAGGTGGTCTCCGAGCCGGACTTCCGCTCCGCCGACGAGGCGGTGGCCTACCTGAAACAACTCCACCAGATCGTGACCTACCTGGGCATCTGCGACGGCAACATGGAGGAGGGCTCCTTCCGCTGCGATGCCAACGTCTCGGTGATGCCGGTCGGCTCCGCCACCTTCGGCACCCGGGCCGAGATCAAGAACGTCAACTCCTTCAAGTTCGTGAAGGCGGCCATTGAGTACGAGATCACTCGCCAGATCGACCTCTTGTCGGACGGCGGCACGGTGGTGCAGGAGACCCGCCTGTTCGATCCCGCCACCGGCACCACCCGTTCCATGCGGGGCAAGGAAGAGGCCCACGACTACCGCTACTTCCCCGACCCCGACCTGGTGCCGCTGGTGATCTCCGCCGAGTGGGTGGAGCGCACTAAAAAAGAGCTACCGGAACTGCCGGACGTCAAGCGCCAGCGCTTCATAACCGAGCTTGGGCTATCGGAGTATGACGCCGAGGTACTGACCTCCTCTCGCTCCCTGGCAGCGTATTTCGAGGAGACCGCTGCCGTTGCCCACAACCCCAAGGCCGCCGCCAACTGGGTGATGGGCGAGGTAACCCGCACCCTGAATGACCGCGGCCTCGCCATCAACAGCTGCCCGGTGCCGCCCCGCCGTCTGGCCGACCTGTTGCACCTGATCGACAAAGGTGCCATCTCCAACAACATCGCCAAGAAGGTCTTTGAAGCGATGTGGCAGAGCGGCAAGGAACCGGCCGCCATCGTCGAGGAGCAGGGGATGGCCCAGGTCTCCGACACCGGCGCCATCGAGGCGGCCATCGACCAGATCCTGGCCGCCAACCAGGGGCAGGTTGAGGAGTACCGCAGCGGCAAGGAAAAGGTGTTCGGCTTCTTCGTGGGCCAGGTGATGAGGGCCATGAAAGGCACGGCCAACCCGGCGGTGGTGAACGAACTGCTGCTCAACAAGCTGAAGGGCTAAGAAAGGCTGCACCATGCGCATACTACTCCTGTTCCTGCTCTGTCTCTGCTGTCTGGCCACACCTGCCCTCGCCGGCGGGGCCGGTCTCTCCGAGGTGGTCGGCACCCTGGAGGCTGGCTATGCAGGACTTAAGGACCTGCAGGCCACCTTCTCGCAAAGCACCACGCTGGCCGGCTTCCCCAAACCCCAAAAAGGGCACGGCACGCTGTCCCTGCGTCGCCCAGGCGCTACAGCCACCCAGTTCCGTTTTGACTACGCCGTACCCCGACAGCTGATCGTCTCCAACGGCAGGCAGGTCTGGTTTTATCAGCCGGACAACCGGCAGGTGCTGGTCACCTCCCTGGCCGGGATGTTCAAGGGGGGAGGCGGCATCGCCCTGTCCTACCTGACCGGCCTGGGCAACGTCTCCAAGGATTTTGCCACCAGCCTGGCCAAGGAACCCCGGGACCGCCAGGGGAACTATCACCTGGTTCTGGTCCCCAAACACCCCACACCGACCCTGTCCCGGTTGCTGTTGACCATCGACGGCTCGGCGGTCAGCCGCTACCAGGCCGACAAGGCAGTGCACGGCACCTTCCCGATCCTCTCCTCGGTGGTGGTGGACGGTTCCGGCAACCAGACCCGCATCGACTACAGCCGCGTGAAGGTCAACAGTGGCCTTTCGGCCGCCCGATTCAGCTTCAACGTGCCCCGCGGCGTTGAGATCATTAAACCGTAGGAGGAGACCAAATGCCGTCGTTTGACATCGTATCCAAGGTGGATATGCAGGAGGTCGACAACGCCGTGAACCAGGCCGTGAAAGAGATCGGCCAGCGTTACGACTTTAAAGGCTCCAAGAGTGAGATCAGCCAAGAGAAGGACAGCATAAAGGTACTGGCCGACGACGATTACAAACTCAAGGCGGTGATTGACGTCCTGCAGTCCAAGGTTCTCAAACGAAACATCTCCATCAAGGCACTGCAGTACGGCAAGGCGGAAGCCGCCTCCGGCGGCATGGTGCGCCAGATCATCACCATCCAGCAGGGCATCTCCAAGGAAAAGGGCAAGGAGATCATCGCCGTGATCAAGGAGAGCAAGCTCAAGGTGCAGGCCCAGATCCAGGACGATCAGGTGCGGGTGACCGGCAAGAACCGCGACGACCTACAGGAAACCATCCAACTGCTGAAAGGCAAAGACCTGGGCGTGGAGATGCAGTTTACCAACTTCAGGGATTAGGAGGCCAGGGTGGCCGAGGCACAACAAAAAGTCAGCATGGTCAGCCTGGGCTGCCCCAAGAACCTGGTGGATGCCGAGGTGATGCTGGGAATCCTGGCGCAACAGGGGTATGAGATCACCACCGACGAGCATGAGGCCGACGTGATCATCGTCAACACCTGTTCGTTCATCAGAGAGGCCCGCGAGGAGAGCGTGGACGCCATCCTCGACCTGGCTGACCGCAAACATGACGCCAGGTGCCATACCCTGATCGTGGCGGGCTGTCTGCCACAGCGCTACCAGGAGGAACTGGCCAAGGAGCTGCCCGAGGTCGATATCTTCATCGGCACCGGCGACTATCCCAAGGTGGCGGAGATCCTCGCCGAACACCGTGCCAGGGAAGGCCAGATCAAGTACGTGGGCGATCCGAATTACGTCTATGACGAGACCCTGCCCCGCCTCAACTCGTCACCGGGCTGGTACGCCTACCTGAAGATCGGCGAGGGCTGCTCCAACTGCTGCACCTACTGCGTGATCCCCTCCATCCGCGGAGGTTACCGTTCACGGCCGCACG
>JAJXUW010000107.1 GCA_021782545.1 Deltaproteobacteria bacterium
GCTGGGCAACACCGGGATCGAGATATTTCCGTTGGTCTACGGCACCTTGCCGATGGGGCCGCTGCAGGCCAATTTGACGCCGGCCGAGGGGGGGCGCCTGATCCGTCATGCCCTGGAGCGGGGGGTTAACATCCTGGATACCGCCACCCTGTACGGCAGTTATCCGCATATCCGCGCCGGGTTGGCCGGCTGGCGCGACCCGGTGACGGTGGTGACCAAGACCCACGCCGTCGATGCAGAAACGGCCCGGGCCCACGTGGAGCTCGGCCTGTGCGAGCTGGGTGTCGAGCGGTTGGACGTGGTGCATATCCACGCCGCCCGGATCGCCGATCCGTTTACCGACCGGGCAGCGGTGCTGGAGGAGCTGCTCCGGCAGCAGGAGGCGGGCAAGATTGCCCATATCGGCCTGTCGTCCCACTACATCGCGGCCTTCCGGCAAGCGCTTACCCATCCCGAGATCGAGATCATCCATCCCCTGATCAACAAGACCGGCATGGGCATCCTGGACGGCACGGCCGCGGAGATGGCGGCGGTTATCGCCCAGAGCGCCGCTGCCGGGAAGGGGGTCTACGCCATGAAGGCGTTGGCGGGGGGCAATCTGATCGCCGATGCGCGGGCGGCGATCGGCTATGTGCTGGGATTGCCGGGCATCCACGGCGTGGCCATAGGCATGCTGTCGGAGGCGGAGGTGGAGGCCAATATCGCCCTGTTCGAGCAGGGGACCGCCGACGATGGCGTCTGGCGGCAGCTGGAGAGCCGTCGCCGCAGGTTGCAGATCATGACCAACTACTGCAAGGGGTGCGGCCGCTGCGTGGAGATCTGCGGCAGCGCCGCCCTGACCATGGTGGACGGCAAGCCGGTGGTGGATGAGGCCAACTGCATCCTGTGCGGGTACTGTGCGGAAGGGTGCCCAGAGTTCATCATCCGCGTCGTTTAAAACGGCTGCGAAGGCCGTCTACGGCGTTACGCGGTGCTCGCTCTCTCGCCTACCTTGTCTGGTATGTCTCGGTCGCTGCGCTCCGGGCGCCTGGTAGCCGGCCTTTCTCGCACGTTTTATGGTTTGGTTTGCGTGCATCGATCTGAAATTGGTACAGTGCATAGCGGCTGCGAAGCAGCATATGCAACGCTGAAACAAAAAACGGCCCAGGAATTTCCTGGACCGTTTTGTTTTGAATAAGGTGACGGTGGCTAGAAGCGGATCAGCAGGCCGCCCCAGGAGAGGCCGCCGCCAAAGCCCATTACCAGCACCAGCTGGCCCGGTTTGATGGTGCCGTTGCGCCGGAATTCATCGAAGGCCAGACCGACCGAGGCGGCAGCGGTGTTGCCGTACTTCTGCAGGTTGACCAGGAACTTCTCCTTGGGGATGTTGTGTTTCTTGGCCACGGAGTCGATGATCCGCAGGTTGGCCTGGTGGGGGATCAGCCAGTCAAGATCGCCAGGCGTGATGCCAGCCTGGTCACAGACCGTCTTGATCAGCTCGGGGATCGCCTCAGTGGCGAAGATATAAACCTGCTTGCCGGCCATGTAGAAGGTGTTTTCCCGGGCGGCGATGGTCTCGGCCGTGATCGGCTTGCGGGAACCGGAGGAGGGCACCTGGATCAGGGGCCAGCCGTTGCCGTCGGAGCGGATGAAGGTATGCTGGATGCCGGTTTCACCTTCGCCTGCCCGCAGGATGACCGCAGCGGCGCCGTCGCCGAACAGCGGACAGGTGGTCTTGTCTTCGAAGTTGAGGATCTTGGAGTAGGTGTCAGCGCCGATCACCAGGGCGGTGGTGGCCTTACCGGCCCGGATGAAGCTGTCGGCGGTGTCCATGGAGAAGATGAAGCTGCCGCAGACCGAGTTCAGGTCGAAGGCGAAGGCGTTTGTGGCACCGATCTCCTTCTGCACCATGCAGGCGGTGGCAGGTAGGATCATGTCCGGAGTTGAGGTGCCAACCACAATACAGTCGATCTCGCTGCCGGCGATGCCGGCGTCGGCCAGGGCCGCCTTGGCTGCGCGAACCGCCAGGTCGGCGGTCGATTCATTGGGCTGCACAAAACGACGCTCGCGGATGCCGGTTCGGGAGGCGATCCACTCGTCCGCATTGTCGATCAGGTAGGAAAAAAAGTCATTGCCGACCACCCGTTCGGGGAGACCGGCACCACTGCCGATTATTTGTGAGTGTTTCATAATGCTGCATCATGCCACAGCCAAACAATGTTTGTCAAAGTCTATTGATCGTCCGCTGCGCGGAACGCTGACAGCAGGTCGAGCAGGCCATAGCCCCACAATCCCAGGAAGGCGGCCAGCAACAGCTTTGCCCACGGCGCATAGGGCTGCGCCTGGGCCAAGAGCTGCGGCGCAGTAATGGCCGAACCGCCCAGTTGCGCGGCCAAGAGCGGCCCCATGATTTTCAGTATCAGGAACAGGGCGCCCAAGAGCAGCAGGTTGATCGCCATGATCAGGGTGATCCCCTTGACCTTACGCCCCAGATAGAGCTGGCCGGCACCCGGCAGCAGCAGGGCATTTAACAACAGCGCGATAACAGGGCGTTTCATAGGGGCCCTCCCTGGGCCAGCAGGGCAATCATCTCGTGGTGAATCAGGCCGTTGCTGGCCAGGATGCGGTGGTTACGCACCTCGTAGGGTGAGCCATCGAAGGCGGATACCGTCCCGCCCGCTTCCTTGATCAGCAGGGTGCCGGCTGCCACGTCCCAGGGCTTGAGTTTGACCTCCCAGAAGCCGTCCAACCGTCCGGCCGCCAGATAGGCCAGGTCGAGCGCCGCGGCTCCGGCACGGCGTATGCCGCGGGCAGCCTTCTGGAAGCGGATGAAGTTGTCAAAGTTGTTCTCCGGGTGGGTGGCACAGTCGTAGGGGAAGCCGGTGCCCAGCAGTGCCCCGGAAAGCGGTGCACGCTGCGAGACCTGCAACCGGCGGCCGTTTAAGAATGCGCCGCCCCCGGCAGTGGCGGTGAACAGCTCATCGGTCATCGGGTTGTAGATCACACCGACCGCCAACCGGCCGTCACATTCCAGGGCGATGGAGGAGCAGAACCAGGGAAAGCCGTGGGCAAAATTGGTGGTGCCGTCGATCGGGTCGATAATCCAGGTATGGTGACCGTCACCGGCCGGGTAGTCCCCCTCCTCGGCAAGGATGCCGTGTCCGGGGAATTGCTGCAACAGCATCCCGATAATCAGCGCCTCGGAGGCGGTATCAAGTTCGGTGACCAGATCCTTGGCCCCCTTAAGGTCCACCGCGAAATCGGTGGCAAAGCGGGAACGCTGCAGGCGGCCTGCTGCAAGGGCGGCGCTGATGGCGGAATCGAGATAGGTTTGAAGGTTCATGGAGGCCAGCATACCGAAAGGCCAGCGCAACGTCAACCGAGCCGGATGCATACATTTTGACTTTCATACCGGAATCGGGCATAGTTTGCGGCGAATTTCCCAGAGGAATACGGTCATGATCCTGCTTGCCAATATCCTTAAGGCCCTGTCGGTGATTGTCGAGATGGCGAACGGCCTGTTGACGGTCTATAAGTACATCCTGATCGCTGCGGCGTTGATCTCATGGGTGAACCCGGACCCGTACAACCCGATCGTCAGTTTCTTGTATCGGATGACTGAGCCGCTGCTGTCCAGAATCCGACGCTACCTGCCCGATACCGGTGCCCTTGATCTGTCGCCACTGGTGGCCTTTGCGCTGATCTATCTGCTGCAGATCGTGCTATTGGACACCCTGTATCAATATCTCTTTACCGCCAGTCTTACTCTGCGGTTGCAATAGCAAAAAAGGATACCTGCCATGACAATCACGCCGCTTGATATTCAGCAGCAGCAGTTCAAGGGGAAGATGTTCGGCGGCCTGGACGCCGAGGATGTGGATGCCTTTCTACAGGCCATCGCTGGCGAGATGGAAGGGCTTTTGCGGGAGAACACCGAGCTCAAGGAGCAGGTCAACCGTCAGACCCGCGAACTGGCCGAGATGGCCGAGCGGGACAAGGAGCTGCGCGAGACCATGCTGGCGGCCCGTACCATCACCGAGGAGATGAAGGCCAACACCCAGAAGGAAGGGGAGTTGATCATCGCCGAGGCCCAGCAACAGGCCCGCCGGTTGGTTGATGAGGCCGAGCGGACGGTGGCGGAACTGCAGGTGAAGGTGCAGGAGGTGCGGCGTCAACGGCTGCAGTTCGAGCTTGAGCTCAAAGGTCTGCTGGACACCCATGCCCGCCTGATCGAGAATGCCCGACAGGACTGATCAGCCTTGGCAGGAGCAGGCTGATGGCCTGGTGCTGCGGGTCGTGGTACAGCCCCGCGCCTCTCGCACCCACTTTTGCGGCCTGCAGGGCGATGAGTTGAAGCTGCGCCTGACCGCACCGCCGGTGGATGGTGCGGCCAACGCCTGTTGCCAGGAGTTTCTGGCCAAACTGCTGCGGGTGCCCAAATCGGCGGTCCGGATCGAGTCTGGCGAGACGTCGCGCCACAATTGTATCAGAGTGCTGGGCGCAACCGCAGCGCAATTTGAGCAGGCCCTCGGCTAGTCAATTAAGGGCGTTACCCCTGTCCCGATCAGGGACAGGGATTTACTGGATACAGGAAAGGGTGCAGATGCTGTTGGCAAAAAATGGTGATCGGGTGCGCGTTCATTACACCGGAACGCTGGAAGACGGGACCGTGTTCGACTCTTCGGAGGCGGCCCAGGAAGAGGCTTGCGGATGTGGTTGCAGCAGTTCCGGCGGTTGTGGCACCGGTAGTGACTGTGGCTGTGAACCGTTGGAGTTTGTGATCGGTCAGGGTAATGTAATCCCAGGTTTTGAAAAGGCGGTGATCGGTCTGGCCGTGGGGAGCGGCACCACCGTGACCATCCCGGTGGACGAGGCCTATGGCCCCCGTCATGAGCAGATGGTGGCGGTGATTGACCGGAGCGAACTGGGAGACGGTGTCGAGCCGATCGAAGGGCAGCACCTCGAGGTGGTCCTGCAGGATGGATCCACCATGCCGGTATTGATCACTGAAGTGACCGACCGCACGGTGACCTTGGATGCCAATCATCCGTTGGCGGGCCGTGAGCTTACCTTTGCCATCAAGCTGGTAGAAATCGTCTAGCAAAGCGTTACGCAGTTGCAAACGCAAAAGGGCTGCCGGATATCCGGCAGCCCTTTTGCGTTCGGCCGTCGTAGTTTTTATGGTTTGCTGCTGGCCGCCACCGTCGACCCTACCGCCTCTACGCCGAAATTTTTGGCGGTGGCCGGTGGGTTGATGATCACCAGGGTAAAGGGGATCGTCTTGCCGGGCGCTA
>JAJXUW010000023.1 GCA_021782545.1 Deltaproteobacteria bacterium
CGGTGCAGATCTGCTCGTCCACCGAGCGGGCCTTTTTGCGGATGGTGACCTGGAAGTTGCCGATGTAGCCGTCCACCTGCTCGATCTCGCTGTAGGTGTGCAGCGTGATGTTGGGGTGATTGGCCACGTCCACCATCTTGGGGGTCATGATGCACTGGGAGCAGTCCAGGGTGGGGAAGGTTTCGGACAGCTGGGCCATATGGCCGCCGATGGACGGTTCCCGCTCCACCAGTACCACCTGATGGCCGGCATCGGCGATGTCCAGCGCTGCCTGGATGCCGGCGATACCGCCGCCGATCACCAGCGCTTTTTTGGTGACCGGCACGGTGATGGTGGGCAGCACCCGGTTCCTTTTCACCCGCTCCACCAGCATGCCGACGATCTCGATCGCCTTCTGCGTGGCCTCCTCACGGTCCTCATGCACCCAGGAGCAGTGCTCGCGGATGTTGGCCATCTCGCACAAAAACGGGTTCAGGCCCGCCTGTTCCACCGCCTTACGGAAGGTGCGTTCATGCATGCGGGGCGAACAGGCCGCCACCACCACGTGGGACAGACGCTGTTCGACAATGGCCTTCTTCAACAGCCCCTGGCCGGGGTCGGAGCACATGTATTTATAGTCGGTGGCAAAGGCCACCCCGGGCAACTGCCCGGCCGCCCCGGCTACCCGCTCAACATCAACGGTACGGGCGATGTTCTCGCCGCAATGACAGACAAAGACTCCGATACGGGACATCTAGACCTGCTCCTCGGGGATCAGCTCCAACTTGCGGAGCGTCTTCAACAACTTGTCAAGCCTGACCGGTTTCACCAGATGGGCCGCCGACTGGGCGGCGATATAGGCCTGGATGATATCCTGGGGGGTGTTGAGCGACGAGAGCACCACGATATTGACCCCCTGCCCCGCCGGAATACCCCGTTCTTCTTCAAGTTTTCTGATAGCCCGGGCCGCCCCATGGCCATCCATCCCCGGCATGACGATGTCCAGGAAGATCACCTGATAGGGACGTCCTTCAAACAGGGCCGCGGTGTACATGGCCACCGCCTCATAGCCATCGGCCGCCAGGTCACAGAGCGCGTAGGGCTCCATCTGGACGGCCAGAAGCTCCCGTCCCAACTCATCGTCATCAACTATCAGACAACGCAACATGGCACGACCTACAGCAATCCCCGCTCGGTCAGGAGCGGCAGCGGGTTGACGATCAGTGCATCGAGCCCCAGCTGTTCGACGGAAAGCCCCAGGGCCAATCCCAACAGCTGCGTGATATAAAAGACCGGCAGGCCGTACTGGGTGGCATAGACCCCCTCGATCTCCTGCTGGCGGATATCGAGGTTGCCATGGCATAACGGGCAGGCCACCATGATACAATCGGCGCCGGCGGCCTTGGCCGAATCAAGAATGGCGTGGGACAGTTGCAGCACCACCCCGGGCCGCGACAGGGTAAAGTTGGCGCCGCAACACTCCAGGCGATGGCTCCAGGCCACGGTCTGCGCCCCCGCCGCCTCGATCACCTTTTCCATGATGGTGGGCGCCTCGGTGCAGTCCAGGTTGGGAACATCGGTGGGACGCGTCAGCAGACAGCCGTAGTAGCAGGCCACCTTCAGGGTACCAAGCGGTTTTTTGACCGCCTGGGTGAGCCGGTCCAGCCCCAGGTCACGGGCCAGGATCTCCAGCAGGTGCTTGACCCTCTGTTCAAGGTGCACCGGGCCATCGATCGCCTTTTCCACCAGCTGCCGCTTGGTCTCGTTTTCCCCCAGGATATGCTGAGTGAATTTTAGGCGAGAGAAGCAGGAGGCGCAGGCAACCGCCATATCCCCCGATACCTGGCGAGCCAGTTCCAGATTTTTCGCGGATAGCGACAGCGAGAGCAGCTCATCCACGTTGTGGGCCGGGGTTGCACCGCAGCAGATCCAGTCGGGGATCTCCTCGAACCCGATCCCCAGAGCGGCGAACAGTTCACGGGTGGAAAGGTCATACTCACCGGCCGAGGCATGCAGCGAGCAGCCGGGATAGTAGGAATAGCGGAGATCGTTCACAACGCCTCTCCTTTGCGGCGCATCTCTTCAATCCGGCTGAAGATCTTCTCCACCTCGCCGATGTTTTTGTTCTTCTGGTGGAACATCTTCAATTTGCCCTTGGAGATCAGCTTGGGACCCAGCATCAGATCTTTGAGAAACTGCCCGGACTTGACGTTGAAGACCGCTGCCAGGCGCATCTCGTACTGACGGCCGTAGGTGCGGATATTCTGGAGAAACAGCCGATTGGCCAGCTGGACGTAGCTCTCTTTGGACGGGCCTTCCTGATCCCATGAGAGTTTGCGCAGGGCATCCATGATGGAGGCCAGGTGCACCTGGTTGGGGCACCGGGTGGAGCAGGTCTCACAGGAGGCACAGTACCAGATGGAACGGCCGGCCAGGATCCGCTGCCACTGTCCCAGCTGCAGCAGCCGCACCACCCGGTTGGGGGGGTGCTCCATGAAGGTGGCCATGGGACAGCCAGCCGAACACTTGCCGCACTGGAAACAGCGCCGGACCGACGTGCCGGACAGCGCCTCCACCTTGCGCACCATGGCGAGGTCCATGGTCTCCTGCGAGAGGAGCATCTTCTTCTTTTTCACAGCGCCACCAATATTTTAGCAATACTAAAAAAATTTCCAGCCATACGCAATTTTATAGCCTAGTTCTGCCTTTAATTCTAACGGCTTGCTTCATTCACACTAAAATTTTTACACCATCCAGAGCCCCAAAAGCAAGATGTTTGTTGTAGGCATTATAACAGCAGAAGAGGCCCGCGGAACCCGCGAGCCTCTTCTGCTGCATCAACAATAAACCACTACACGTGCATAGCTACTTCTTCTTCATCGGGTCCCCGGCATACCCGAGGGCCTTCCAGTCCAACCGGCCTTGCGCGCTGTGGCAATCATTGCACTTAAGCGCCTTCTCCTTAGGCGATACCATATGATTCACCGACCAGACCATGGATGTCTCCACAAAGCCATACTTACCGCTGTAAGGCTGACCAGCCGCCTTCATACCCGCGGCTATGGCCTTGTTCCAGTCGTACTTGACCCAGTAGGCGGTCTCGCTGCTGGGCGGACCAAAGACATTAACAAAGGCGATAGTGTCATTGCCGCTATCATAGGCCTGCTTGCCCCGCATTACCTTGAACGGCATAATCTTGGCATTTGGATCCTTACGGCTTCCTTGCGGTGCAGACAGCTGGACAACTTTAGTCGGATCGATTTTGTCACCCGCCAGATAACGCGTCACCTTGCCGTCGAACCAGTAATAGGTCGGCACCACATCCTTAGCCCACCGGAAATCGCCCTTCATCTTGTCGTACAGCTTCATACCGTACTGGTCTTTTTTGCCTTCCTTCTCCTTTTGTTCGTTGCCGGCAGCAGACCAATCCCACCACACCTTTGTTGGCAGCGCCTTGGCAAAGACCGGAATATGACAGGTCTGGCAGGCTATCCGCTTGGCGTGCTTGTTGTACATGGCATTCTTATGGGGGGCCGCCTTGTGGCAGTTGGTACAACTAAGCGTTCTCGTGCCTGTCCCGGCCGAGACAGACAAGGCCTCGCCCTTGATGGCATGCCCCTCTCCCTTATGACAACTCACACAGGTCATCTTGGCTTTGCCCCCCATATGCACATCGATATCGGGAGTTGGGTTGATCAGTGACGAATCGAGATCACCGTGCTTTATGTGATCGCCGCCACCACCAAAGAAATGGCATGTACCGCAGGAGCTGCGGGTCGGCATACCGACTGACTGGGCCGCCTTCAGCAGGTCGGCCGGCTGCCAGACATTACCTTTTGGAAACTCCTTTTTCTCGCCAACATAGACCGGATTGCCGGCACCGGCAGGGAACTTTTTATACTTTCCGGTGGTTTCGTGGCAGACGAGGCAATCGATGTTTTCAGCCTTGCTGAAGTCAAAATGGGCATCCTTCCACCCATAACCAGCATGGCAGCTGGTACACCGGGGCCAGTTGCTGGGCAGCCCGATACAGAAGTTATTCAATGCATTTTTCTTCCCCAGTTCAACCTTCCTGCCGTTCACCACCTGCACCTTTGACCAAGTCCAGTGGACCCCCTTCATAAAATCCTTGGCTGCCTTGTCATGGCACTCCAGACATTTTTTGGTCACCTCTGGACCGGTCTTAAAAGGGCCCGTAATAAAATCGGCATGATTTGGCCCCGCCACGGCGCCAGAGCCCCCCCCCAGCAGCAATAGAGCAGCTACCGCAATGATTCGTCGCATATTCATACTAATTCCCTTTCCCTGTTTGAGATATACTGCCCCACATCATTAAAAAACACAAATATTTGAAAAAATTAAGTTTTTTGGACCTCTCGGGCTGCTGCTCTTATAGCGTGTTTTTGGACTTAGTCAAGTGATTTCAACTAATTAAACGTATATTTAACCGGGCAGACCGGTGACTTTTTCTGCTTGACAGTCAATAAGCCGCAATGTTAAAGAAAATACTCTTTTGTTCCCCAGTAGCTCAGTCGGTAGAGCGGGTGACTGTTAATCACCATGTCCGTGGTTCGAGTCCGCGCTGGGGAGCCATACATAACATCTCAGCAGGACCATTGCTGAGTTCTCTGCAAAATGGGTCTAGGAGCGCACCCCTCCTAGATCCATTTTCATTTGCCCACCTCTTTCAGCTTCCGACTCAGCCCTTGCCTCCCCCTTATTGCCAAACGGGAACGCTAAGCCGTTAGGTGATAATTCCGCCTAGCCCCTTCATGCCGGTACAATCTCTGGTACAATGAGGCAGGGAGGACATGGACATGGATGCAGACGCAACCTTCAGGGCACTGGTCGTGGAGAAATCCGCTCAGGGACAAATCAGTAGGGGGGTTAAAGAACGAAGTATCAATGAACTCCCTCCTCACGACCTGCTGGTCCGGGTGCAGTATTCTTCGCTCAATTACAAGGATGCCCTCTCGGCCACCGGCCACCCCGGGGTAACACGGCAGTTTCCCCACACGCCCGGCATCGATGCAGCCGGCGAGGTTGTAGCAAGTACCAGCAACGCGTTTATGCCTGGCGAACAGGTCCTTGTTACCGGCTACGATCTGGGAATGGAGACTGATGGCGGCTGGGGAAACTACATCAGGATCCCATCGGCATGGGCGATACGCCTTCCGAAAGGTCTCACACTTAAGGAAAGTATGGCCCTGGGTACTGCCGGCCTCACGGCAGCCTTGTCGGTAGCACGACTTGAGCAGGCAGGCATCCGACCTTCAGACGGCGATATCCTGGTTACCGGGGCCACCGGAGGGGTCGGAAGCATTGCCGTAGCCATCCTGGCCCGCGCGGGATACCGGGTAGCAGCGGCCACCGGCAAGACAGGTGATGCGCCGTTTCTACGCCATCTCGGAGCAACAGAGGTAATTGCGCGGGAGCAGGTGACCGAAGGTGCCGAACGGCCGATGATGAAAGAACGCTGGGCGGGAGTCGTGGATGTGGTTGGTGGCCAGATGCTGGCAGCAGCGATCAAATCGACCCGCTATGGCGGGGCGGTTACCTGTTGTGGCCTGGTCGGTTCCACCGAACTGCTTATGAACGTCTACCCCTTCATCCTCCGCGGGATAAGCCTGATCGGCATTGATTCGGTTAACTGTCCGACTGCGACACGCCTCAAGATTTGGGAAAGACTTGCCGACGCCTGGAAACCTGAGCAATTAACCGACCTGACGACAGAGACCGTTCTGGAGGAGATTGAAGAAAATATCCAAGCCATGCTACACGGCGGCATCAAAGGGCGGGTTGTCATCAAGCTGCCCTAGCTCCGTCCTGCAACACACAAAAAAACGAAACGGCCATGGAACAGCCCCGGGGGCCCTGTTGCATGACAGCACCCACCGCAGTCACCACGGCATCGAACCACGGGTGGCACAGGCCTTAACGCCTCTAAAAAAGCGATGCGGCCAGAGAGTATCTGGCTGCATCGCTTTTTTCCCCTTATCCCTTCAGCCTCTTGGCAATCGAGGCCACGTGGCGGCCTTGGTAACGGGCAATGGCCAATTCGTTTTCAGAGGGCTGCCGCGAGCCATCGCCGGCGGCCAGCGTGGTGGCACCATACGGGGTACCGCCGGTGATCTCACTCATGTTCACCAACCGCTGTTCGGCATAAGGGACACCTACAACGATCATGCCATGGTGGAAAAGGGTGGTATGGAAGCTGGTGATGGTGGTCTCCTGGCCGCCATGCTGCGTACCGGTGCTGACAAAGACGCTGCCGACCTTGCCCACCAGGGCTCCCTGCATCCACAGTCCACCGGTCTGATCCAGGAAATTACGCATCTGAGCCGCCATGTTGCCAAAACGGGTGGGGGTGCCGAAGATGATCCCGTCGGCATCGGCCAACTGTGCCGGCGTGGCCACCGGAATATGGGAAAAGCCTGCCCGTGCCGCCTTGGCCCCATACTGTTCGAGCACCTCTTCCGGCATCAGTTCAGGCACCTGCAGCAACTGCACCTCGCACCCCTCAACCGTACGCGCCCCTTCGGCAATTGCCTCGGCCATCCGGTACACATGGCCATACATGCTGTAAAAGACCACTTGTATGCTGGTTGCCATAACCTCCTCCTCACAATGAAAGATCGCTGCCCTTGCAAAACATACCGCACATATGCCGTTTGTCCAGAATCACGGGGATGTGAACGGAAAAGGCCGGCGCATACAGAAGATGCACCGGCCTTACAACGTTAAGGACAACCGATCAGTTTTCGGTCATAAAATGCTGTTCATAGAGGTCTTCCAACCGCTGCAGATGGCTCGACTCCTCGGCTTTCAGACGGGCAAACAGAACGGCCATCGGCGCGCCGCTGCAGCCATCCGCCACCTTCCCGTAGAATTCGACCGCCTCCTTCTCCAAGTGGATGGCGTACAAAAGCGCATCACGGACTCCTGAATCCGGCCCCAATTCCTTCTTGGGAAAGATCGCCGTCAGATTCATGGTGGGCAACTGCTTCTGTAACCCCGCACCCTCCATCTGGCCTTCAACCAACGCTCTCTCCAGCTGGTGCTTATGATTGAGCTCATCCAGGGCATTCTCCCGCAGTATTTCCTTGGCGCCCTTCTGCTGGACGGTGGCCATGGCCTGCAGATAGTTGCGAAATCCCTGCTCTTCCATGGCAATAGCGGCCTCCAAGGCCCCCTCATAGGTATAGCAAACCTGATCACTGCCCATTTTCATCCCTCCTCCCGATATGAGTGTACGTAGCATTTTTTGATTAGTTACACCGGTGTGGCCTGAGCCTCCGCACCGATAGCCCGAATCGCCTCGAAGACAATACGGTCGTATTTGTCCTGACTGATCACCAAGGCGACCGTCGGGATACGCAGCAGGCCCTTTACGAAACCGAAACGCAAATCTCGCGGCAAGACCGCAATATAGGCTACCAGATGTTGTTCCTGTTCGCCAGTAAGATCGGGCATGGCCTGCAAGGTGGCCTGCAGGTCGTTGATGGTGGCGGCCTGCACATCATCGCGCTGCGTGGCCGCCTGCTCCGCCACGTCGGGCCATCTATCCAGCACATCCTGGGCAGACAGCGGACGCCCCGAGCGGTCGGCCAGCCAACGCATGAAGGTGATGGCCGCCTCCTTCCCGACAATCCCGGCGTAGACCTCCATGGCCAGATCACCTGGAAAACGGCAGTGCTGCCGCAGGGTACTCACCATCTCCCAGCCACGTTCGGTGGGCTCGACCTGCATCTCCATCGCTGCGCCCTGTTGTGCCAGCAAGGCGCTGTTGCCGGCCAAGAAGCCGCGTACTTCGCCATCCAGCCCCCGCGTCGCGGCATACCGTGACCAGCACTGATAATCACTCTCCACATACAGCATCACCATCCGGTCGATCAAGGCGCGGTCCAGGGTGGCCACCTGGTAACTGCCATCTGGCGGATTGATCGTAACCACCACTTTATGGCGTGGATGCAGATGATGGGTATGCAACGACCGGTGCAACCCTTCGGCCGGGGGTTCCACAAACTGGAAGATGGCCTGCAGCGTGTCCTCCTGCTGGGCCCGATTCAACTCGTCGCAATGGATCAGGGTAGGTGGATCGTCGTCAGCAGGCCACCAGGAAGGTCGCGACCAGTGCATAACCGTTGCGTCACGATACGGTATCCCTACCAGATCACCCACCTCCATTTGCCCCAGACGGAGCGACTGATAACGCCAGCCGATCTCACGACAAACCTGGACAATACCGGCGGTCTTACCAACGCCACGATGCCCGACCACGCACGGCGTGAGATCCGTTTTAGTCAGTATTTCCCGCAGCACCACTTTCATCTGCTCCACATGCATAGACAACCAATCCTTCCTTCGGCGGGCCGTTGTGAAATCATAGGTGAAACTGACGACTTGTTCAAGGTATAAGCGGCCTTGCCGCTTGAGATCACTCCATTTTGTGCTACACAAGATGGCATAGTATTACCACCGGACAGGGATAAGGAAAAGACACCATGCGACACCTTTTGTGTTGTCTTATACTATTCCAGGCCTGCTCCAGCGAGGTCTTTGCCGGACCGGTCACCATCCGCATCCTGGCTCTCAATACGCTGCACCGGCCTGCCGGTCCCCCACTGGCAGACCTGGCAACTCAGGTAAAACGCCTGCGTACCCCCTACCCAAGCCTATTTTTGGTGACAGGCGGCACCTCCCCTCCAGGTGATGATGGCTGGGGACACCCGTCTGAATACAGGGACACAACCGCTCTGATGAACGCTCTCGGTGTTGATGCCCTGGCACTTGGCTCGCAGCAGCTCGATTCAGGTCAGACCATAGTCAGACAGCTCATCAGTGAAGCCGACTTTCCGGTGGTGGCGGCTAATCTGGAGGGTGTCCCCGGAGTCCTTCCCCGTGTCTATTTCAACCGGAGGGGGGTACGGGTTGCGGTGATCGGCCTGGTGGGCGCCGATAGCCGTCAAAATGCGAACCCACGCGCTATTGCAGGACTCACCTTCATCTCGCCCCTGGAGGCGGCACGTGAACAGATCGACGAGGCCGAACTGACTGCCGACCTGATCATCCTGCTCACCCAACAGGATGTCGATCACGCTTGGATGATGGCGCAGGCCTTGTGCGGCCCACCCGCTCCTGTGACCTCCGTACCGATCCTGATCGTGGGTCAGCACACCCGCACCAGACCACAACGACCGGCCCGTATCGGCAATTGCACCGTACTCCAGCCCCAGGGACAGGGCACGATGCTCAACGTGATGGATCTGGCCTTACGCAACGGCGCCCTGCAAACGGTGAACGGCCAACCGCCCGAAGACAGGTCCAACGACGGCAGGCAAGCCCCTTAGAAATCCTTGACTTATCTAGGTAATTGAGTGAAATTGTCACTTTAGCCATAAAGTAACGGACATCGTCTGCACGATGGAAAGGAACACCCCGACAATGTGTGGAATAGTCGGTTATATCGGTTCACAACAAGCCACCCCGATTATCTTCGAGGGGTTACGCAAACTCGAATACCGCGGTTACGACTCGGCCGGTATCGCCACCCTGCAGGGAGGCTGCATCGAACTACGCCGCAGCGAAGGCAAACTGGTCAACCTTGAAAGGATGCTTCGGGAACAGCCGCTGTCCGGGACCGTTGGCATCGGCCATACCCGCTGGGCCACCCACGGCCGGCCCTCCGAGGCCAATGCCCACCCCCACAAGGCCGGTTCGATTGTGGTGGTGCATAACGGGATCATCGAAAATTACCTGCCGCTGCGCGAAAAGCTGAAGACCGCCGGTCACTGTTTTTCCAGCGAGACCGACACCGAGGTGATCGCCCACCTGATCGATGAAAACTACAAACAGGGCCTCACCTTTGAAATGGCGACCCGTACCGCACTGCAGGGACTACAGGGGGCGTTTGCGGTTTGCGTACTCTGCTGCGATGAGCCCGACACCCTGATTGCCGCAAAGGTCGGCTCGCCGATGGTGGTGGGACTGGCAGAGGGAGAATTCTTCGTCGCCTCCGACATCCCCGCCATCCTGTCCCATACCCGTGAGATGGTCTTCATGGAGGATGGCGACCTGGCCGTATTCTGTCACGGTCAGGCCAGATTCAGTACGATTGCCGGACAGCCGCTGGAAAAGAAGGCGCGCCATATCGACTGGTCCCCCCTAATGGCCGAAAAAGGCGGCTTCAAGCACTTCATGCTGAAAGAAATCCATGAACAACCCCGGGCGGTGCGCGACACCCTGGCAGGCCGTTTCCGGGAGGAAACCGGTGATGTGCATCTGGAAACCCTCCGCTACGATGACGCCATCCTGCAAACCATCAAGCGCATGGTGATCGTCGCCTGCGGCACCTCCTGGCACGCAGCCTTGACCGGAAAATTTCTGATCGAAGAACACTGTCGTATCCCGGTTGAGGTGGATATCGCCTCTGAGTTCCGCTACCGCAAACCGGTGATTGACACAAGCACCCTGGTACTAGTGATCTCCCAGTCCGGCGAGACCGCCGACACCCTGGCGGCCCTGCGGGAGGCCAAACAGCTGGGAGCCCGCAACCTGGCCATCTGTAACGTGCTGGATTCTTCCATCGCCCGCGAGGCGGACGGCGTACTCTACACCCACGCCGGGCCCGAGATCGGGGTGGCATCCACCAAGGCCTTTGTCACCCAACTGGCAGCCCTGCACCTGTTCACCATCAGACTGGGCCGCGCCTTGGGCAAACTTGATGTTGCCCAGGGCCGCGCCATGATCGCCGACCTAAAAAAACTGCCGGAGTTTCTGGAGCAATGCCTGGGCATCAATGCAGCGACAGAAAAAGTCGCAAAGAGTTACATGCATGCCCGCGACTTCCTCTACCTGGGACGCGGCAAAAACTATCCGATCGCTCTGGAGGGGGCGCTCAAACTGAAAGAGATCTCCTACATCCATGCCGAGGGCTATCCTGCGGGTGAGATGAAGCATGGCCCCATCGCCCTGATCGATGAAGAGATGCCGGTGGTGGTGCTGGTCCCCCAAAACAGCGCCTATGAAAAGACGCTCTCCAATATGGAAGAGGTCATCGCCCGCGGTGGGCGGGTGATTGCGCTGTGCAGCCAAGGGGATAGAGATGTGAAGGCCAAGGCTGAAACGGTGCTGGAGCTGCCCAGCCTGGGAGAAGATCTTGACCCAATCCTGCTCTCGGTACCACTGCAACTGCTGGCATATCACATCGCCGTCTTGAAAGGGACCGACGTTGACCAACCCCGCAACCTAGCCAAAAGCGTAACCGTGGAGTAACAAATCATGCGTCCCAGCCGTATGCGCTGGACCCACCGCATCGTGCTGGTGGGCCTTTTTACAAGCTTTCTGGTGGGGTTTACCGTCCTGCGTACGCCCCATGCCATTGATGAACCGGCCGCCTCACTCCTAGATAAGGACGAGGAAGATCTGACCCGGATTGTGTACCCAAGCCAGGCGGAGATGCACTGGCATTCCCGCTTCATCCGTCCACAGGACAGCCTGGAATCGCTCTATGGCAAGGATTGGGTCTGGGTTGCCCGCTTCAACCGGATCGACCGGCGGCATGCCTATCCTGGCGTGACCCTGAAGGAACCGGACACTATGGCAGAGATCCGCAACTATTCACCGCTGCCGGCAGAGTACGAACCGGCACGACGCTATGCCAAATATATTCTGGTGGACAAGGGCGAACAGTGGCTTGGTGCCTATGAACATGGCAAGCTCAAATTGTCCATGCCAGCAGCCACCGGCAAACCCGGCACTGAGACTCCCGACGGCACCTTTCGGATCGATGCCCGCCATCTGACCCACACCTCGTCGCTGTACAAGGTCAGTGAAGAGGGAGATCAGTATCCGATGGACAACGCCCTCCGTTTTTACATCGACAACAAACAGATCGGCTACTGGATCCACGCCCGGGATCTGCCGGGCCGGCCGGCCTCCCACGGCTGTATCGGCCTGTTTGACGAAGAGATGCAACAGCGGATGTTCGAAACCCCTGCAAAACCGGTCCTGCTCGATTCTCAAAAACTGTATGCCTGGGCGGTGCCTGACAGTATTTACGGCGATGACGACGGCAGCCTGCAGACGATTGAGAGCGGTCCGGTGGTCGAGGTCCGCGGCGAGTTGCCACGGGTTTTGCCACCCCGGCACTACTAGCCATGCTTCATACGGCCGCATGTTTTTTCTTTTGTCCTGCCACCACCATAGGGTAGTATTGCACCACCTGTTTCGGAGATAACACACGTGGATAAACTCATCATCAAGGGCGGCACCCGCCTGAAGGGGTCCGTCACCATCAGCGGCTCAAAAAATGCGTCTCTGCCGATCTGCATCGCAGCCTTATTGGCCCCGGGTGCCAGCACCATCTCGAATGTCCCCGAATTACGTGACATTACCACCACCGCCAAGCTGCTGGGTTCACTCGGCGCCGTCGTCGAGCGTAACGGCTCAACACTGCGGATAGATGCAAAAACGATCAATACCGTTGAGGCCACCTACGACCTGGTCAAAACCATGCGCGCCTCGGTACTGGTGCTCGGTCCACTCCTGGCACGTTTCGGTCGGGCGCGGGTATCGCTGCCCGGCGGCTGTGCCATCGGTGCCCGGCCGATCGACCAGCATCTGAAGGGGCTCAAGGCCATGGGGGCTGAGATCCGACTGGAACACGGCTATGTGGAGGCGATCGCCAAAAAGCAACTCAAAGGAGAACGGATCAACTTCGACATCTCCACGGTGGGCGGAACCGAGCATATGCTGATGACAGCGGTCCTGGCAAAGGGGGAGACCATCCTTGAAAATGCGGCCCGTGAGCCGGAGATTGTCGACCTGGCTGACTGTCTGAACCAGATGGGGGCCAAGATCGAGGGAGCCGGCACTGACACCATCCATATCCAGGGGGTGAACGGACTACTCCCAACCGCCTACGAGGTCATGCCGGACCGAATTGAGGCAGGCACCTTTATGGTTGCCGCTGCCATCACCGGGGGTAATGTAAACATAAACAGCATGAGGCTTGAACATCTGGATGCCCTTTGCTTCAAGCTCCAGGATGCTGGTGTGGAGATCACCAACAAGGATGGGGTGGTGCAGGTGAAGGGTCCCCGGCGCCCCCAGGCGGTAAACATCAGGACGCGTCCCTACCCCGGTTTCCCTACCGACATGCAGGCCCAGTTCATGGCGCTTATGTGCGTGGCTGATGGCGCCAGCGTCATCAGCGAAAACATCTTCGAAAACCGCTTTATGCACGTCTCGGAGCTGCAACGGTTCGGTGCCGACATTACCATCGAGGGGAAGACGGCAACCGTCAAAGGCGTTAAAAAATTATCCGGGGCACCGGTCATGGCCACCGATCTCAGGGCCTCTGCCTCGCTGGTACTTGCCGGCCTCGTAGCAGACAACATCACCGAGGTATCACGCATCTATCACCTGGACCGCGGCTATGAGCACCTCGAGACCAAGCTGTCAGGACTGGGGGCCAGCATTGAACGGGTACAGGAACCATGAACGACATGCTAACCATTGCCATCCCTAAAGGGCGTATTCTGGAAGAATCCATCGAACTGTTCGGCAAGATCGGCATCAAGCTGACCGGCATGCTGGACGATTCGCGCAAACTGATCTTCGACTACCCCGATCAACGCCTGCGCGCCCTGATTGTCCGCGCCACCGACGTCCCCACCTATGTGGAATATGGCTGTGCCGACCTGGGCATCGTCGGTAAGGATACCCTGCTGGAACAGGGGAAAGACCTCTACGAACCGCTCGACCTGAAATTCGGCTACTGCCGCATGGTGGTGGCGGGACCGGCCGGCCTGACGGCGGTCAACGACGACCCGACCCGCTGGTCCCACATCAGGGTTGCCACCAAATATCCCTCAGTGGCACAGCGGCATTTCAGCGCCATCGGGGTCCAGGCGGAGATCATCAAGCTGTACGGCTCCATCGAGCTGGGACCGCTGGTTGGTCTGGCAGAACGGATCGTGGACCTGGTCTCAAGCGGTGAGACCCTGCGCCAGAACGGACTGGTGGAGGTGGAGACCATCGCCGAGATCACCACCCGGCTTGTCGTGAACCGGGCCTCACTCAAGACCAAGCATACGCGAATCCGGGGCATTATTGACGACCTGGAAAAGATACTGTGACGGGGTATTAACGTGCTGTTTCTCGATATCAACGATCCCGCTTTTGATACGCATTTCAGCTCCATCCTGTCCAGGAGTGAAGAGACCTCGGCCGAGGTTCTGGAAACGGTGCGCGGCATTATCGGCGCTGTGCGCCAGCAGGGTGACGCCGCCCTGCTGGAGTACACCAACCGCTTTGACCGCCTTGGGCTCGACGATGCGGCCGCCCTGGAAATTACCGACCTCGAACTCCGACAGGCCATGGCCAACGTCCCTGAGGCCGATCTTGCCGCCCTGAAGCTGGCTATTGAACGGGTCGCCCGTTTTCACGAAAAACAGAAAACCCAGACCTGGCTTTCCACCGAAGAACCGGACATCCTGCTGGGCCAGAAGGTAACCCCCTTAAACCGGGTCGGCATCTACGTGCCGGGCGGTAAGGCCAGCTACCCCTCCAGCGTCATCATGAACGCCGTACCGGCACGGGTTGCAGGAGTGGGCGAGATCATCATGGTATGCCCCACCCCGGGCGGCGAGATCAACCCGGCGGTGCTGGCCGCCGCCAGACTGGCTGGGGTCGACCGGATCTTCCGGATCGGTGGCGCCCAGGCCGTGGCAGCCCTGGCCTATGGCACCGTCACCGTCCCCCAGGTGGACAAGATCACCGGGCCGGGCAACATCTACGTTGCCACCGCCAAGCAGCTGGTCTTCGGCCAGGTAGGGATCGATATGATCGCCGGCCCCAGCGAGATACTGGTGATCAATGACGGTACCGGCCAGCCGGCACAGATCGCGGCCGACCTGCTTTCCCAGGCGGAGCACGACCAGCTGGCGTCATCAATCCTGATCACCACTGATCGTACCTTTGGTGAGCGGGTGGCGGTCGAGGTAGACCACCAGTTGGCGCTGCTCTCACGTGAATCCATTGCCAGGGCCTCGTGGGACCGATTTGGTGCCATCATTGTGGCCAGCTCCCTGACCGAGGCTGTGGCCTTCTCCAACCGGATTGCACCGGAGCACCTGGAGCTTGCAGTCAGCGATCCGTTCGGCCTGTTGCCCATGATCGACAACGCCGGCGCCATCTTCCTGGGCCACTGGACCCCCGAGGCGGCCGGGGACTACCTTGCCGGCCCCAACCATACCCTGCCAACCGGCGGTACGGCCCGCTTCTTCTCCCCGCTTTCGGTGGACGACTTTGTGAAAAAATCGTCGCTGATCTGTTTTTCCGAATCGGGCCTGCGACGCCTGGGGAATGATATCGTTCGGATTGCCGGCCTGGAAGGGCTCGAGGCCCACGGCAGGTCCGTCAGCATGCGACTTAAGGGTGGCCAATGATTCCGCTTCGACCGAACATCGCAACCATGGACGGCTATGTCCCCGGTTTCCAACCGCCGGACATCGCCTCTTGGATCAAACTAAATACCAATGAAAACCCGTATCCGCCGTCGCCCACGGTGAAAGAAGCGATCCTCAGGGAGCTGGGCGAGGACGGCGCCTCCCTGCGTACCTACCCCAGCGCCTCAAGCGAACTGCTGCGGCAGACCGCCGGAAGGCTGTATGGTTTTGATCCTTCGTGGATCATCATGGCCAACGGCTCCGACGAGGTGCTGAACAACCTGATCCGTGCCTTTGCCGCCGAAGGGGAAGAGATCGCCTATGTCCACCCTTCCTATTCCTACTACGCCACGCTGGCAGAGATACAGGGAGCCCGGGTACGCACGTTCAGCCTGACCGATAAGTTTCGCCTTGCCGATTTTCCTTCACGCTACCAGGGCAAGCTGTTTTTCCTCACCTCGCCCAACGCCCCGCTGGGCTTTGCCTTCCCGCTTGACTACATAGAAGAATTGGCAGAACGCTGCGATGGCATGCTGGTGGTGGATGAGGCCTATGCCGATTTTGCCGCAGGGAACGCCCTCGACCTGGTCAGACGCCATGAGAATGTCGTCATTACCCGGACCCTCTCCAAAAGCTACGCCCTGGCCGGCATGCGTCTGGGGCTCGCCATTGCCCGTCCCGAGGTGACTGCGGCCTTAAACAAGATCCGCGACCACTACAACCTTGACCGCGTAGCCCAGGCCGCCTGTGTGGCGGCGTTGCATGATCAACCCTACTTCAGCAACCACTGCGAGCTGATCAAACAGACCCGCGAGTTTTTCACACAAGAGTTGCGGGAAATAAATTATACGGTAATCTCCTCCGAGGGGAATTTCGTCTTTGCCACGCCGCCCGACCGCGACGGGCAACGGGTCTATGACGGCTTGTTTGAACGTAAAATCCTGGTGCGCCATTTCAGTGATCCCCTCCTGGCCCACGGCCTGCGGATATCCATCGGCACTCGGCTGGAGATGGAACAGACCCTGAGCGCCCTCAGGGAAATTGGTTAAGGGCCAGTCACCGGAGACGCCGGGCCCGCAAGGAGGAGCAGCATGCAGTTGAAAGAGTTGCACGAGAAGTGCCACCAATGCAGCTTCAACTACTCGCGGATCGATACCGAGGCATGGGGACGCTTCAGTTCCCGACGGATCATGTGCCCCATCTGCGGATGGACCGTCTACGAGGAACACCGCTGGGAAGAAGACGGCAGTTCTACCCTCATGAAACGCAACGAGGCACAAGGATTCGGGGCGTACCGCCTGATCCCACCGGGAGGTTACACCGGCTATAACGCCTTCCATTCGGAACCGACGCCGGAGGTCTTAAGCAACATCAAGGTACTCTTGACTGAAAAGGGATGGAAGGGGTACCTGTCGTTGTGGGATGTAAAAGAGCAGAAAGCACACCTGATACAGGGAACCCCCTTGGAAAAATTCGACGTGCTTGGCACGAACGGCAGCAAATAAGGCAGCAGGAGCAGACCTACCATGACTCGTACTGCAGAGCTTGAACGTACCACCGCCGAGACCAGCATCAAACTCATCCTTGACCTGGACGGCACCGGAAAAGCAACCATCAACAGTTCGGTCTCATTTCTGGACCACATGCTGAACCTGTTCGCCCGTCACGGCCTCTTTAATCTGACGCTCGAGGCCAGCGGGGATATCGACATCGACTTCCATCACACCGTGGAAGACATCGGCATCGTCCTGGGGACGGCAGTGCGTAACGCCTTGGGCGAAAAGCAGGGAATTCGGCGCTACGGCTTTGCACGCGTACCTATGGATGAAAGTCTGGCAGAGGTATCGCTGGATATGTCGGGCCGCCCGTATCTGGTCTACCAGGTGAACCTGCCCAAGGTGAAGGTGGGAGATTTCGATGTGGAGCTGGCCCGTGAATTCTTCCAGGCCTTTACCAACAACTGCGGCTGCAACCTGCATATCAACCTACTGTATGGCGACAACGTACACCATATCATCGAGGCCTGCTTCAAGGCCTTTGCCCGCGCCCTGGATGAGGCCACCCGGCAGGATGACCGGGTAAACGGTGTGCTGTCCACCAAAGGCACCTTATAACCCCAACCTCAAGCCCAACCATGATGCTACTGTTACAACGGCAAACGGGGCGGCCCCACGCATGGGACCGCCCCGTTTTTGCTGAGCAATCATCTAGATAATGCCGCTGTCTGTTTACTTCAGCTCCTTCAATAACACCCGGGCCCGCTTGGCCTCATCGCTCTTCGGATACTCTTTGACCAATCGTCCCAAGACATACCGGCTGCTCTTGATGTCTTTAAGGGCCTTGAATGCCAACGCCTGCTTCAACATCGCTGCCGGTGCCTTCCCCTTTTTAGGGAACTGCTTGATGACCTCTTGAAACTCCAAAATGGCCTGTTCGTAATTCTTTTCGCTGTAATAGGTCTCACCTATCCAGTAACGGGCGTTGGAGACCAAGTCGTGCTGCGGGTACTGCTCAATAAAGGCATTCAACTGAGTCCGGGCTGCAGCCATATCACCGGCCTTAAACGCCGCCACCCCGCCCTGGTAAAGGGATTCAGCCTGTGATGCTGCAGCAGATGCCGCATCTGCGGGTGCGCCACCACCACCTGCCGGTACCCGCTTGTTCAATTCGTCAACAGCGGCCTGCAGTTTCACAATACGGTCCTCCAGCGCAACGATGCGCCGGTCCGTATCCTCCCGATAGCGGGACAGCACGTCCAGCGATTTTTTCATCGAGGTGCCCGAGTCGTCGATTTTGCCGGCCAACACCTGCATATCGGTCCGCAAGGAGTCCAATGCCGCCTGCTGATCGGCATCGGATTTACGCAGAGCGGCAAAATCCGCCTTGCTATCTTTCTCTCCCTCGCGTGCCGCCCCCAGATCCCTTTCCAGGGCATACATCCGGGTCTTCGTTTCATCCACGTCACGACGTACGGCATCGACGGCACCTGATGAGGCGCACCCGCTTGCCAGAGCGACCAGAACCCCTCCAAAAACCATCCAACGTGCTTTCATTGATCCCTTGCCCCCTGCCTCGTGTGAAGTATGCACCTCAATTGTACTTATAGCATGCCCCTGTTGTTTGTGACAAGAACCGTAACGCAGACAAGGCGATACCGGCCGATTTTTCAATTGACAAACTGCCGCCATTCTTTTAACAATTTTTCGTTTTGCGCATCGAATAATTCGACGCTTCTGGCACGTTATCTCATAGAGGAGGTTTGGTATGGAACAGTATGCTGTCTATTTCGCCTTGGCCTGCGCCGTGGCAGCCGTTATCTACGGTCTGGTTTCGGCACGATGGATCTTGGGGTTACCCCAAGGCAACGAGCGGATGAAACAAATCGCCGCCGCAGTCCAGGAAGGCGCCGGCGCCTATATGAAGCGCCAATACACCATCATCGCAGTGGTAGGTATCATCATATTCATTGCGCTCTTTTTCACATTGGGGATCAAGACCGCCATCGGCTTTGCCATTGGAGCGATTTTTTCCGGCCTCACCGGTTTCATCGGTATGTTCGTCTCGGTCCGGGCCAATATCCGTACCACAGAAGCGGCTAAATCCGGCATCCACAAGGCCTTAAACGTTGCCTTCAAGGGCGGCGCCATCACCGGCATGCTGGTGGTTGGGCTTGGCCTCTTAGGGGTATCCGGTTACTACTTCATCCTGACCAGACTGATGCCCGATGCTCCGGTAAAAGAGGTGGTCAGCCAACTGGTCGGCCTGGGCTTCGGCGGTTCACTCATCTCCATCTTCGCCCGTCTGGGTGGCGGCATCTTTACCAAAGGCGCCGATGTCGGTGCCGACCTGGTGGGTAAGGTGGAGGCCGGCATCCCTGAGGACGATCCACGCAATCCGGCGGTTATCGCCGACAACGTGGGCGACAACGTGGGCGACTGCGCTGGCATGGCCGCCGACCTGTTTGAGACCTACGCCGTGACCTTGATCGCCTCCATGTTGCTGGGTGCCATCGCCTTCAATAATTTCAGCGGCGCGGTCAGTTATCCGCTGATCCTGGGCGGCATCTCCATCATCGCCTCCATCATCGGCACCTTCTTCGTCAAACTGGGCGCCAGCCAGAAGATCATGCCAGCCCTGTATAAAGGCCTGATCGCCTCCGGTGTCCTGGCCTGCATCGCCTTCTACTTCGTTACCATACAGATGTTCCCGGCTGGCAACCCCACCGGTTACAGTGCCATGAACATCTTCATCTCGGCCATCGTCGGCCTGGTGGTGACCGGCGCCATCTTCTGGATCACCGAATATTATACCTCCACTGAATACGCTCCGGTCAAACATATTGCCCAGGCATCCACCACCGGCCACGCAACCAACATCATTGCCGGACTCGGTATTTCCATGAAGTCAACCGCCGCTCCGGTTGTCGTCATCTCCGCCGGCATCATTGTGGCCTACAACTGTGCCGGCGTCTACGGCATCGCCATTGCCGCCGTTTCCATGCTGTCGCTCACCGGCATCGTGGTGGCCATGGACGCCTACGGCCCGATCACCGACAACGCCGGTGGTATTGCCGAGATGGCTGAACTGGATGATTCGGTCCGCGCCGTCACCGACCCGCTGGACGCCGTGGGCAACACCACCAAGGCCGTGACCAAGGGCTACGCCATCGGTTCCGCTGGGCTGGCTGCCGTAATCCTGTTCACCTCCTATGTGGATGAGCTCAAAGCTGCCGGCAAAATGATCGACTTCAGCCTGTCTGACCCCTATATCATTGTCGGCCTGTTCCTCGGCGGACTTTTGCCCTACTACTTCGCGGCCCTCTGTATGGAGGCCGTGGGTAAGGCTGGCGGGTCGGTAGTTGAAGAGGTCCGTCGTCAGTTCCGCGAGATCAAGGGGATCATGGAAGGCACCGGCAAACCCGACTACGCTGCTTGCGTCGACATCGTCACCAAGACCGCCCTGAAAGAGATGGTAATCCCCGGTATCATACCGATTGCTGCGCCCGTCGTCATCGGCTTCACCTTGGGCCCCAAGGCCCTGGGCGGCGTAATTGTCGGCACCATCGTCACCGGCATCTTCGTGGCTATCTCCATGACCACGGGCGGCGGCGCCTGGGATAATGCCAAGAAGTACATTGAGGACGGCTACTTCGGCGGCAAGGGCGGTGACGCCCATAAGGCTGCCGTTACCGGTGACACCGTCGGCGACCCCTATAAAGATACCGCCGGACCGGCCGTCAACCCGATGATCAAAATCATCAACATCGTGTCACTGCTGATTGTGCCTCTGCTGGGCAAGCTGTAGTCCGCAGGCTGCATCCGCACAAAGGGCCGACCGGGTAATTCCCGGCCGGCCCTTTGTTGTCAAACCGTCAGCTTGCTCTTACCAATTCTTATTCCCGCACAAAGGTATCTTGGTCACTCTCATGCACCATACCCATGATATGGGCATACTCTGACTCAATCAGATCATAATGCCCCTGCGTCTCTTTCACCACCCGTTCGAAGATCGCCTTGACCCCCGGGTCAACGACATCGGCAGCCAACCGGGTGTATTGGCTGATGCAGGCCTTCTCTTCTGCCAATGCGAGCTCAAGCGCCGATTGCTCGCCCAGATGCTCGCTGATTGCCTTTTCAAGTTTCATATAGGTAGGATTTTTGATGTCTACCGGAGAGGTCATAAACGTCTGCAGATCACCTAGATCTGTCCCCTTGTAGTGGTCGAAGAAGTGCTTGACGTGGGTTGCCTCCTCTGCGGCCAACATTTCGAGAACTTTTTTAGCCCGTTCGTTTTTGGCAGCCGCTGCTGCCCGAATATAGAAATCCATACTGTCTTTTTCGGCCTTGATCGCCAGCTTGAGCGCTTCTTGCACGCCATATTCCTTGCCCATAGCGGTCCCCTCCTTCGGTCAGGTTGGTAGATGATGAGTAGGTTATACCGGCAAATTTGGAATCTTCAACTCCTGCACGTCATTTTTTGGGGATATCCGCAAGCAGCAGCCTGATCGCCTCGGCCGCCATCTGCAAACCAAACATGGCGGGTAGATAGGAAATACTTCCCAAAGGGCGACGGAGATCACCTTCCGCCGGGGAGTGTTCGCCAAAGCTGTGCACTGCAAACGGCTCATCCGAGTAAACAACCCGCACGCCCTCCTCGATCCCCTCACGCCTCAGCGCCTTACGCAGCTTGCGGGCCAAGCGGCAGCCATGGCTCTCTGCAAGGCTGGCGGTATGAATCCTTGCAGGATCAAGCCGGCCAGCAGCCCCCATGCTGGCGACAATCGGGAGGCCACACCGTACACAAGCAGTTATCAAGCCCAGCTTCGCGCTGAAGGTATCAATGGCGTCCAACACAATGTCATAGCCAGGACCAAGTAATTCGGCACTGTTTTCAGGGGTCACGACCTCGTGCAACGGGGTCAACTGCAGGGAAGGATTGATCTGCACCAGCCGTTCAGCCATCACGGCCACCTTTGGCCGCCCGACGGTGGTGGTCAGGGCGTGCAGCTGACGATTGATATTACTAGCCTGGACGCAGTCACCATCAACAAGCGTCAAGCTGCCGATACCGGCCCTGGCCAGGGCCTCGGCAGCATAGCTGCCCACACCGCCAATGCCTGCCACCAGCACCCTGGCGGCTGCCAGACGCTTAAGGCCATCGTCGCTGATCAACAGGGCGGTACGGGAGAGATCCAGCACCATTACGTCACCAACTGCCTGATCGCCGTTAGTACCATATCCGGCGTAATACTAGCGCGGCACTCCATATCCTTGCTGCAACTGGTTTTAAAACACCTGGTACAGGGCATCGGCGCCTGAATGATCCGGTGGCGAGCACCGCGGGGGCCGCTTCGCAACCCGTCACTCGCCCGATAGTACGAAACCGTCGCAGTACCAACGGCCGCCGCAAGATGGATGATACCGGTATCGCCGCCCACCACCAGATCGACTTGCTTGACCAGCGCGGCCAATCGTCGTAGGGGTAGCCGCTCCAGCACCCGGGCACCACCCCCTATGGCGGCAACCACCTGGTGCACCGCCTGGTGCTCCGTCTCGTTTCCCCATGAAAAGAGCTGCACTGAGCCAGGAAATGCGACAGCCAAGCGTCGGCCTACCATCGTCCATCCCTCAGTTGACCAAAACTTTGTCTGCCACGTGGTCCCCATGTGGCATAAAAACAGGTGATCCGCCCGACAGTCCTGTACCAACGACGCGGCCCAGCGGTCATCTTCTGCTGTGGTTACAACTGCGGTCTGCAGCGGGAGGTCATGGAAATCCAAACTGAATGGGGCGCTGGCAACACGGAGGTACTGATCGGTGATATGAAGGTCATCGGCATGGAGTGGCACCTGCCGGTTGGTAAAAAAACTGTTGAGACGTTCCTGGGCCACGCGGCCCTCAAACCCCAGACGCACAGGACAATGGGTCAGACTGGTGATTACGCCGCTTTTGATGTTCCCCTGCAAATCAATTACCAGGTCATAGCGGCGCGCTGCCAAGGAGGCACGGGCAGCCATCACCTCTTTTGCAGTACCCCAGGAAAACGGCGAACGCTTCCATTTTTTAAGACGTACCGTCTGAATCTGCCCGATCAGCGGGTTACCACGCAACAGGTCGGCAAAGGCCTCTTCAACCACCCAGTCTATCTCGCATCCAGGAGCGGCCTGATGCAGATAATCCAGCACCGGCAGGGCATGCAGAATATCTCCCATGGCGGATATTTTGACGATCAGGATACGCACTGATTCACTCACGCCCCATCCATACAGCAACCGCCCGCTTAAGCTTCCATAACGGTGTATATAGGCGGAACAGCGGAGACAGGACGACAAACCTGCGCCACCCGTACAGAGTGTCAATCTTTTTCAGGACCAGATCCCTCTCGAACAGACCTTGATCGGCATGTTTCAACAATTTATAAAAGGAATAGCAGAGCATATATGACTGATCAAGCCGTGGTACACCGGCATAGGGTCTTGCCAGGTAGGTATCAAAGAGCAGCTTTAAGTCATCGACGAAATTAAGCGCAACCGCATTCTTTTTAGTCTGTTGCCCCTCGTGATGCCTAAATGAACAAAGCGGTTGGGCAAGATAGACAAAACGTCCCTGTTCCAACAGATGAAACCACATCTCAATGTCCACCAGCTGGCGGTAACGAGGGTCAAACCCCCGCGCGGCATCTCTTCTCTTAAACATGACCACTGATGGCTCACCGATAAGATTATGCGTCCGCACTATCTTGCGCAGACAACGGCGAATCAGCTCCTTACCGTCAGCAGTAAAGCCCTCTGGGAACGAGGAGATCACCTCGGTGCATTTCGACTGATCGGTCACAATAGAACGGCCGGATGCTACCAATGCAATATCAGACGCTGTCTCCATGGCAGTCACCATCTGCTCGAGGGCATCAGGGACAGCAAAGAAATCGTCACCAAAAAGAAATTTGATATAGGTGCCTTGTGCCTCTGCCAGACAACGGTTCCAGTTAGCCACCATGCCGAGATTGGTACTGTTGACCTCAACGCGGATACGCGTGTCGACGGCGGCAAACTGCTGGGCGATGGCCGCCGTGGCATCGGAAGAGGCATCATCCCTGACCAGCACTTCATAATGGGGGTAGGTCTGGGCACAGACAGAGCGCAAGGCCTCGGTTATAAAACGCTCCTGATTATAGGTAGGTATGCAGATTGAAACGATCGGTGTGGTCATGGTGGTTCCTCGTTGTTTCAAGTGGGTAGAGTGTATAGCGAGTTGAATCTGAGCTTGCCTGCAATGAGGTAGGCCATAGTGATCAGATTCTTCGGGTTGCGATATCCTCGTGCCCGTGCCTTGGCTGCCT
>JAJXUW010000024.1 GCA_021782545.1 Deltaproteobacteria bacterium
CGGCCGGTTAAAACACCCTCTATATCTTTGGGGTGTCAGATCAGGCGCATCGGTCTCCAGCACAAGGTGTTCAAGGGGCACCCCCCTGGCAAGCTGTAACGGCCTCACCGCCCCCTGGTAGGTGACGGTAGCGGCGATCGAAATCGCAAACCCCAGACGGATAGCGTCCCATGCCGATTCGATCGATCCGGAAAAGGCATGCATAATACCACCCACCTGACCGGCGTGCTCTTCCTTTAAAATGGCCATCAATCTGCCGATTGCACCGCGACAGTGGATCAGGACCGGCAGACCATGCCGGCGGGCAACACGCAGCTGTTCACGGAACAACGCTTCCTGCCGTGCCATGTCAGCGCAGTTCCGATCAAGGCCGATCTCACCGATCGCCACCGCCCGGCAGGCCAGCTGTTCAAGCCGTGCCAGGTCGTCTTCGTCAGCCACAGCGCTGGCCTGCGGGTGGATGCCGAAGGCGGGCAGCGCCCCCGCAACCTGCTGGCACAGATCAAAAATCCCCTGCCAATGCTCCGGCCGGATACCCGGTACCACCCATCGCCCTATCCCTGCAGCACGGGCCTCGTCGAGCAGTGCCCCCAACTGTCCGGCCAGCGGCTCACGATCGAGATGGCAATGGGTATCGATCAGCATGGTCGTCACAGAAACCAGCAGATCGGCCTGAACAGGGTCTCGAGCAGACGCGCCACTATCCCTCGCCGGGCATGTCCATCAAGGGTGATCCTGCGCGAGCTGGCGATATCCCGTTCAAACAACTCCCGCACCTGACTGCCAAAGGCGGTACTGCGAATGATGGCGTTGATCTCATAATTGCGATGGAAGCTGCGCTGATCCAGGTTGGCCGAGCCCACCACCGTCCGTTTGCGATCGATCAGCATCAGCTTGGCGTGTAACGGCTGCCGTTCCAGTTCGAATATCTCGATGCCGGCCTTGAGCAGCGGCTCGTAGCTGCTGCGGCTCACCAGCCTGACCAGTGGTACGTCGCTGCGCGCCGGCAGCAGGAGCCGGACATGCACCCGGCGGCGGGCCGCACGCAGCAGCGAACGGATGATCCGCGGGCCGGGGATGAAATAGGGGTTGGCGATCAACAGTTCATCGACAGCCGATGCCATCGCCACCCGAAAGGCGGCCCTGATGGATGAGCGCTGTTGATGGGGACTGCCGCTGATCAATGACACAACGGCCATCCCGGGCCGTGCGGCCGCAATCGGGCTGGGCAGCGTCGGGATGGCGGGGAAAACGCCCCGTTCCTGTGCCCAGGTTGCTGCAAACAGGGAGAGCAACGAGACGGCGGCAGCACCGCTCAGACTGAAGCCGACATCGTGGAAGCTGTGCTCACCATCCAGTAGGCCGGCATATTCGTCGCCGATATTGAGTCCGCCCAAAAAAGCCCGTTGCCCGTCGATGATCGTCAACTTGCGGTGGTCGCGACGGTCGTACCACCGGATACCCCGGCGCAGCGAAAACGGGTTGAACGCAAGGCACTGCACCCCGCTGCGGCGCAGTTCGTCAAAATAGGCATGCGGTGTATCGTGACAGCCGATGGCGTCATAGAGCAGAAACACCTGCACCCCCCGCCCGGCGGCGGCAGTCAGCGCCTCTGCCAGCCGACTGCCGGTACGGTCGGCGCGAATGATGTAATACTCCAGACAGAGCAAGGTCTGCGCCTGTTCGATGGCGCCGAACAGAGCGGCAAAGAACTGAGCACCCGTGGCGTGCAGCTCGACGCGATCAGCCCGTATCAGCTCGGGCAACGGCCCCGCAATCCGGTGGCGCAGATGGCGCATCAGGCGCGCCATGCGACCCTGCCGGGACGATGCGGCTACCATATGCCGACTCAGTTCCCCGCAGGGGGACCGCTCGGGGGCGTAGATGGCGGCGGTTCCTGTGGCGCTGGGGTGGGCGGCGCCGGTCCAGCAGCCCCTCCATCGGTCGGGGCAGGTTCAGCAGGTTCAGACACCGGCGGCTGGCCTTGCGCGGAAGAAAGCGGCTGCTGGACCGGCGGTTGTTGCAAAGTGGTATCGACCTTGTGCTGCAATCCCCTGATATTCGGTTGCTGGCCAAGGGCCACCTGATATTCCTCGGTGGAGATGACCCCTTTAGCCCGCATGGTGCGCAAGATCATGTTGGAGCGGCGCAGCACCTTTCCCAGGTTACGGTAGGGGTTATAGGCAACCCGTGGACCGGGAAGCATGGCGGCCAGAAAGGCACACTCCCGGGGGGTCATTGCCGAGGGTGGCTTGCCGAAGTAATAGCGCGAGCCATGCCCGATGCCATAGACCATCGGCCCCAGCTCGACGACATTCAGATACAGTTCAAGAATCCGCCCCTTGGTCAGCTCCTGTTCCATCCGCCAGGCCAGATAGACCTCCTTCAGCTTGCGGGTAATGGTCTTCTCTCGGGAAAGATAGATGTTCTTGGCCACCTGCTGCGTGATGGTGGAGGCGCCTTTGGCAAGGCTCTTCTTCTCAAGGTCGTACTTGATGGCCTGTTTGATCGCCTTTACATCAATCCCGTCGTGACGGTAAAAGTTGTTGTCCTCGGCCAGAATCACCGCCCATTTCATCTCCGGTGGGATCTGGTTTGAGGGGGCCCAGTACTTATTCTTCGGCCCGACAATGAACGGCCGTTCATTTCCCTGCCAATCACGGACCGTGATGGTCATGCTCTGTTTACGGTCGGCAAGCTCCTTGACCGGTGGCAACAGGGACAACGAAATGACGATATAGGCCAGATACAGCCCCACAACCACCACGCCAGCGATAATAAACTTTTTCACACGCGCCTCCTGCAGCTACTTGTAGCAGATTATCGGCGCGAGGAAAACGTTCTCATCGCACGGCCCGTAATCGAAAAGGGCCGGGGAACTGCCCGGCCCTGACGAAACAGAGTTGCCTTTGCCCATTTCAGCCTTTCAGCACGTACTCGACGATCGTCTCGGCGATCCTTGTGGCGCTATTACGGTCATTATTGAAGATCAGATGATAGACATTCAGGTCATACGGGTCGCGATCAAGGAAATCGCGGATAAAACGATCCCGTTCCTTTTGCCGTTTTTCCACCACCACCTCGGCCTCCGCCTTTTCAATACTGAGACGTTTGGCTATGGAGGCGACCTTGAAGCTGTGCGAGGCGAACATCCTGAAGTGGTAGCAGTTCTTCATCCGCTGGGTCACCTGGGCGCCCCCACGGCCGATGATGATCACGTTGCCCTCTTCGGCCAGGGCAATGATCTGCTTGCAGAGCAGCCGGTAATAATCCTTGTCGGTCTTCCAGCGGGGCGAGAAGGTGGAGAGGAATTCATCCAGAAAACGGTTCTTCTCGCCAAGGTTCATCAACACCTGTGCCGACAGGTTATGGTTCTTGGCCACCTCATCCAGCAGCGCCTTGTCCATCAGAGTCCAACTCTGCTTTGTGCGCGATTCCAGCTGCTGGCGCAGCAATTCCGCCATTGGATAGGCCTCGCAGCCGAACTCCCGCGAGATGGTGATGGCCGGCTTTGGGCGCGGCTCACCCGGCGTGACATCCTGACGGCGGTTCATCTCGATAAAGGCCCCAAGTCGTTTGTCAATAGAGGGGATCAGTCTGGATTCTTGCATGGTCGTCACCTCCGGAGGATCCACGGCCCTGGGCCGCTTCATAGCCAGCTTGTAGATAAGTGTAGCATGGAATTCGAGATGCTCAAGGCAGCGTTGACAGAACGGCACTCTTCACGTTATCTGAATGACACTTACATTCATTACCGGAGGGACTACCCATGATAACCCATATCGTCTTTTTCAAACTGACCGAGCCGACTCCCGCAAACATGGCCGCGGTGCGCGACAGACTGCTCAGCATGCAGGGCAAGGTCGATCTGCTGCGTCACCTTGAGGCCGGGGCCGACCTCATCCGTTCCGAACGCTCCTACGACGTGGCGCTGCTCACCCGATTCGATTCACTTTCCGACCTGCAGGCCTACCAGGTGCACCCCTACCACGCCGGCGAGGTGCTGCCGTTCATGCGGGCCAACTGCTCGTCCATCGTGGCGGTCGATTACGAGAGCTGACCAGCTCTCCCCTGGTACCAACACCCATTGCAACCAGATAGACATATATGCATAAATAGATAGCAACCAAATAGATAGTATGCTATCTATTTATGCGTGTCTCTCCAGCGTCCCAAACATACCAACCTGCTGTATCACCTCGGGCTGCTGACGCGCCGCTGGCGCCAGGTGCTGGATGCCGAATTCCAGACGACCGGCCTGACCGACGCCTCTTGGCGACCTCTGCTGCATCTCTCACACCTAGGTGATAACATCCGCCAAAAGGACCTGGCGGCCTCTGTCGGCATCGAAGGCCCCTCACTGGGACGCCTGCTGGACACCCTCATCAAAAAAGGACTGATAGAACGGTCTGCGGATACGCGTGACCGCCGCGCCAAGCTGCTCAGCCTGACCCCGGCGGGTCATCTGCTTATCGAAAAAATCCGCAACCGCGTATCCTCTCTTGAACAAGAGCTGCTGAGTCCCTTCGGTGAGCAGGAGGTAGGTCGACTGGTCGACTTCATCCTGCAACTTGAAGCATCCGTGCAGGAACTGCGCGAGAAAAACAGACGTCTCACCGACTCTGAGAGGGCACCATGCCCTACCTAAGATTCAAAGGGTTTGATGAGGAGTTCCTGCTGCGGGCGGCACCGGCCATAGTCGAAGAATTTGCCCGTGTTGCTGCCGTGCCGCGCGAGATCGTCAAGGTGGAACTGCTGAGCATCATCCGTATCACTGATACGCCCCGCTCGCTGGAGATCCTCATGTTCCCGCGCAGCCAAGAGCGGCATGACCGGATTGCCGCCAGGTTGCATGGGCTGCTCAACAACTACAACTACCGCGATGTCCATATCTTCTTCGTTGCGCTCTCCCCGCTCCTCTATTACAAGGAGGGGATGCCGCTCACGAACATCAGCTGGCTGCCGGCCGCTGAATAAACCACGCTTCGAGGCACTATGCGCGCCCATACCAGATCAGCCAGCCGTCTGCTGCTGACCGCCTGCATCATCAGCTTTTTTAGCTTTCTCGGTTCCTATATGCGGATCCCTATCGTGCCGCTGTTTGCCCAATCGCTGGGGGCCGACACGGTGGAGGTGGGGATGATCAACGCTGCCTTCATGGTCATGGCCGGGGCGCTCTCCATCCCGTCGGGACTCGTCTCGGACCGTCTCGGACGCCGCGTGCCGCTCCTGGGTGGGATGGCCCTGCTGGCCGGTTCGTCCCTGTTGCTCTACTGGTGCAACAGCCCGCTGCAGATGGCTGCCGTCTATCTGCTGTTCGGTGTCGGCCTCTCGGCCTTTTCGCCGACGCTCATGTCCTACGTGGCCGATATCACCCCGCCCGAGGTGCTCGGGCAGGCCTACGGCTGGTATACCATGGCCCTGTATGGCGGTATGACCATCGGGCCGGCCGCTGGCGGGTTCCTGAGCACGGCCGTGGGGCTGCGGCCGGTATTTCTGGTGGCTGGCGGCCTGATCTTTGCCATGCTCTGCCTGGCGCTGGTTGCCCTGCCCAGCCCGGACAGGCAGCGCTGCGGCAGGAACGGCACCCCCTGCCCACCCATAGCGCCTATCCTGAAGGGCCTGTTCAAAAACCAGCGGCTGGTGGCCTGCCTCCTTGCGACAGTCGGCGGCTGCCTCGGGTTCGGGATGTTCGTCACCTTCATGCCGCTCTACATCAGCAGCTTGGGCATGCATACCCAGGAGATCGGCTTCGTTTTCGCCACCCAGGCCCTGGCCAACGCCCTGTCCCGGCTGCCCTCGGGCAGGCTGTGCGACCGGGTGGCGGATCGCAGCCTGCTGGTGACCGGCGGACTTACGGTCTTCGGCCTGTCCATGGCTGCTTTCGGCCTCTGCCACTCGGTGCTGACGCTCGTTGCGACCGCTGCCCTGATGGGACTGAGCATGGGAACGGCCTTTACCGTGATCTGCGCCCTGATCGCCGATGTGGTGCCGCGGGAGATGCGCGGTCTGGCCATGGGCTGCTACAACACCAGTGTCTATGCCGGCATGATGCTCTGCTCGCTGGGTATCGGCCCGATCATCAAGGCCCACGGCTTCAGACCGGCATTCCTGGTGGTCGGTACCGGCGTGGTGGTGACGCTGCTCTTTTTCAACCGTCTGTACCATCGTACGGCATCTGAGGCCTGTAACCAATAAGCACACGAAAGGAGCTGGTATGGATCTCACAGGGAAAATTGCGCTGGTTACCGGTGCCAATGGCGGCATCGGCACGGCACTGGTCAGGGAGCTATTGAGGCAGGGGGTGGCCAAGGTGTATGCGGCGGCACGCAGCATCGATGCCGTCACTGAACTGTCGCACCTCGATGAGCGGGTGTCTGCCTTCCGGCTGGACATCACCAATGCCGCCTGCGTGGCGGCGGCAGCGGAACAGCACCGCGATGTGGATATCGTCATTAACAACGCCGGCCTGAACCGCTGCATGTGGCTGTTAGGGCCCACCGGCATGGAGGCGGCCCGGGAGGAGATGGAGGTCAATTTTTTCGGCACCCTGGCGGTCTGCCGGGCCTTTGCGCCGATCGTGGCGGCCAGCGGCACCGGGGTGATCGCCAATGTCTGTTCCATCATCGGCATGGTCAACCTGCCGGTCAACGGCACCTACTGCGCCTCCAAGGCGGCCGCTCACTCACTGTTGCAGGGGATACGGGCCGAACTTGCCCCCAAGGGGGTACGCGTGGTCGGCATCTACCCCGGGCCGGTGGATACCCGGATGACCGCCGGCCAGGAGATGCCCAAGGCAACCCCGGCCCAGGTGGCTACCGCGATTGTGGCCGGTCTGGCAAACGATGCCGAGGATATCTTCCCCGACCCGATGTCGCAGGCCGTCCATGCCAGACTGCTGCAGGACCCCAAACAGGTTGAACGGGAATTCGCAGCCATGATCCCCGCCGGCAGCTAAAGCCGCACCGCCAGCCGCCCGGTCAGCCGGATAGCCTCCGGCTCGACCCGGGCGCGGTAGGCCAGCGCCTCGACACCGTTTGCCACCGCTTCGCGCAGCAGCCGGCCATAGACCGGATCAATGGCGTCGGCCGGGGCCACGGCGGCGCCGTCACCCCGCTGCACGGTAAACAGGATCACCCCTCGGTCGCCGTTTCTGATCACCGCCATCAGCTCCCGCAGGTGTTTCTGCCCCCGCTCGGTGACCGCATCGGGAAACAGGGCCAGTCCGCCCTCCACCAGGGTCACATTTTTCACTTCCACATAACAGCGCCCCTGTTCCCCCTCCAGCAGGATATCGATCCGGCTGCGTTCACTGCCGTAGGGCACCTCACGCCGCAGCCGTTCATACCCCTGCAGCTCGACGATAGTCCCATCCAGGATCGCCTCCTCGGCCAGCCGGTTCGGCAGCATGGTGTTCAGGCCCACCCAGAAGCCGTCCACCTGCACCAGTTCCCAGGTATAGGGCAGCTTACGGTTTGGGTTGGGGCTTTCAGAGAGATAGACCGGCAGGCCGGGCAGGTTGCAGCCCAGCATGCTGCCGGAGTTGGGGCAGTGGGCCGTCACCACGCTGCCATCAGCCAGCTCAATATCAGCCAGGAAACGTTTGTAGCGTTTGATCAGCGTGCCGAGGATTAAAGGAGGGAGTTTCATCGTCCTGTTGCCAGCCGGGCCGCGGTGCGGATGGCGGCCTGCATACTGCTGGCCGAGGCCCGGCCGGTGCCGGCCAGGTCGTAGGCGGTGCCGTGGTCCACCGAGGTGCGGATGATCGGCAGCCCCAGCGTAATGTTGATCCCGTCGTCGAAGTGCCGCATCTTGAGCGGGATCAGCCCCTGGTCGTGGTACATGGCCACCACCGCATCATAGGGTGGCGGTTCCTGTACCGCAAAGTGGAAGAAGGTATCGGCCGAGAAGGGGCCGGCCACCTCCAGCCCTTCGACTCTGGCCGCAGCAATGGCCGGCACGATGGCGTCGGCCTCCTCCGTGCCGAAGGCGCCGCCCTCGCCGCAGTGGGGGTTCAAGGCGAGCACGGCAATCCGGGGGGCGTTACTGCCGCAGAGCGGAGCCACGCCGGAGGCGGTCACCCGGATGGTCTTCAGCACCTGCTCAGTCGTGATCAGGCGAGGCACATCCTTGAGTGCTTCATGGATCGTCACCAGGGCCACCCGCAACACATCCCCGGCCAGCATCATCACAAAATCATCGCAACGGCAGAGTTCGGCCAAAAGCTCGGTATGGCCGGGGTAGTGATGACCGGCGCGGTGCATCGCCTCCTTGCTGATCGGTGCGGTGGCCATGGCCGCCACCGCACCGGTCAGGCAGAGCTCGGCGGCACGGCGGATGTAGCGGTAGACGGCATCGCCGGCCCGTTCTGAGGGATGGCCGAAGGCCATGTCCCCGTCCGCCAATTGGGACAGCTCCAACAGCGCAACAGCGTCCTCCGGTAGCTCCAGGGCCGCAAGCGGTGTAGCGACCGTCACCAGTCGCAGCGCAGTCGTACAGACGTTCGCTGCCCGCTCCATGGCCCGCCGGTCCCCCAGCACCAGCGGGGTGCAGCAGCCCCGCAGCGCCGGATCGGCCAGCGCCTGCAGGATGACCTCCGGCCCGACCCCGGCCGGGTCCCCCATGGTGAGAGCGATCAACGGTCGTGCCACCGGTTACCCCTTTCGCTCCGCCACCGCCAGGGTGGCGTTTTCCGATTTGACCTTCTTCAGCAGCAGCCGGTCAGTGCCTGCGGCCAGCAGTGCTGCCGGCTCGGCCACGCCACGGGCACCGATGGCGGCCAGGGCGTACTCCGAGGCCGGTGACGGCGTTACCACCCGATTCAGTTCCTCGCTGCTGAAGCAGATCAGCTCAACGCCGAATCGCTGGGCGCAGGCCACCAAACCCGGCTCGTCACGCTTGGCCTCGACAGTGGCGATACCGCAGATTGAACGGGGCGACAACAGCAGACGCTTGAGATGCTGCAGCACCAAGGCCTCGATCTCGTCGGCCGAGGTGCCGCTGTTGCAGCCGATCCCCAGCACCAGGTTCCGCGGGCGCAGGATCAGCAGCTGCTCCGGCATTACCTGGCGGGGCAACTGCCGGTTGGTGACGAACAGAAACCCTTTGGCCTCGCTCTTCACGGCGCTGGCGATGGTGCCGTAAAAAGAGAGCCTGCCGCTGCCATGAAACCAGGAGCGGACCCGGTCGCTGTCATCCACCACGGCGATCGGCTGGTTGTCCAGGAGCAGACTGTTCAACAGCTTGACCGCCCCCAGATCCTCGATCACCCAGTGCTGTTCCTTGGCCAGCATATCGAAGGAGGGCAGGTTATTGGCGTCGGTGGCGGTGGTGATCACCGGCCGGGCCCCCACCAGCCAGCCACAGCGCTCGGCCAGCTCATTGGCGCCGCCCAGATGGCCGGAGAGCAGCGAAATGGCGAACTTGCCGGCATCGTCCATCACCACCACCGCAGGGTCGCACTCCTTGGCGGTGACAAGCGGGGCGATCATCCGCACCACGATGCCGGCGGCCATGATGCAGACCAGATCACGGCCTTCCTGCCAACAGGTCGTCAGCAGCTCACGCAGGTCGTCGAAGGGGAGCGCCCCCTTGCCGGCCGCACCGTGAAACTTGCGCAGCACATGCAGCTTGCTGCCGGCCAGGCCGCCGGTGAGCCGTCGGCCCAACTGGGCCCCGTTGCGGGTGATGGCGATAATTGCTGCCGCCATGATCCGCCTCAGGCCACCAAGCCGTTACGGCAGCCGTGGCTGAAGGTCTCGTCATACAGCTTGGAGGCCGCCTGCACCCCCGCCTGCCGTACCCCCAGCACCTCGCCCACCAGAATCATGGCCTGTTTGGTGATATCGGCCGCGGCAATCCGGGCGGCAATATTCCCCAGGCAGCCCGTAACGATCTGTTCGTCTGTCCAACTGGCCTTGCTGACCACCGCCACCGGCGTGGCCGGGGTATAGGCGCCACCGGCCAGCAGTTCGGCCACCACCGCGTCGATCATACCGACTGAGAGATACAACGCCAGGGTGGCGCCATGCGTAGCCAGTGAACGCAAAGCCTCCCGCTCCGGCACCGGGGTGCGCCCCTCCACGCGGGTGATGATCACGGTCTGTGAAACCTCCGGCAGCGTCAGCTCCTGCTTGAGGGCAGCGGCGGCAGCAAAGGCACTGGTCACGCCGGGTACCACTTGGTAGCCGACCCCCAGCCGGTCCAACGCCGCCATCTGTTCCTGGATCGCCCCGTAAATGGACGGATCACCGGTATGCAGCCGCACCACCCGCTTGCCGGCCGTCACCCCATCCAGCATTGCGGTGATGATCTCGGTCAGGGCCATGCCGGCCGAGTCATAGACCTGTGCCTGGGGGGCATAGGCCTGCACCAGTTCGCGGTCCACCAGGCTGCCGGCATAGACCACCACGTCGGCCTCGCGCAACAACCGCGCACCGCGCACCGTGATCAGATCCGCCGCGCCGGGGCCGGCCCCCACAAAATAAATGGTTCCCTGTTCACTCATGGCCGAAATCTACCATAGCCGGACAAAAAAAGGCACGGGAAATGGCCCGTGCCTTTGGGATGCCGCACACTGCATCGAGCTGCCGGTCAGCCCTTGATCTGTCCCTGGATACCGATGGTCACCTCGGCGTAGGGGATCACCTTGCCGCTGTTCTTGATCGCCTCCTTGGCGGCCCAGGCCAACCCGCCGCAGCAGGGTACCTCCATCTTCAACACGGTGACACTCTGTATGTCCGAGACCCGCAGGATCTCGGTCAGCTTGTTCATGAAGAACTGGTTGTCATCCAGCTTGGGGCAGCCCATGATCACCGCCTTGCCGTCCAAAAAGTCCTCATGATAGCCCGCATAGGCGATCGGTACGCAATCGGCGGTCAGGAGCAGGTTGGCACCCTGAAAGTAGGGGGCGGAGGGGGAAACCAGCTGCATCTGCACCGGCCATTGGGCCAGGCGGCTCTGACGACTGCCCTTGGGGGCATCCGCTGCCGGGGCAGGCGTTGCCACAGGACGGTTGAAGGTCATCATCCGCGAACCGGGGCAGCCGCCGCCATGACCGTGACCATGGGCATGGCCGTGTGATGGCGCTGCGGCCTGATGACCCTGCGCAGACGCCGTGACGCCCTGGGCGGTGGCCAGATGTTGCTCCACGGCTGCCTCATCAAAGGCGTCCGTATCGCGTTCCTCGATACTGATGGCGTCCCTGGGGCATTCACCCAGGCAGGCCCCAAGGCCGTCGCACAGGTTGTCGGCCGCCAGCACCGCCTTGCCGTTCACGATCTTGATGGCCCCCTCGGCGCAGGACGGGACGCACTGGCCGCAGCCGTCACACCTGTCCGGATCAATCTTCACAATCTTGCGTAACATTAGTACTGCTCCTTTCGCTTAAAAGAGATATTTCCAGAGATAATCAAGCCGCCCTCGCAGGATCATCCGTCGGCCCGACCAGGCCATGATCTGCCTGACCTTGGCCCGCTGCGGGGGGGCGTAACAGTGGACGGGGCACTTTTTGCAGCTGGGCTTTTCGGGCTCAAGCGGGCAGGTGTGGCGTTTCTGTACCGCATAGGCAAAGAACTCGGCACAGTCGGGACAAAGCTGCAACGTGACGGTGCCGCCGGGTACCGTCACCGGTTGCCGTCCCCCGTGGTGATGGCCGGAACACCAGACCTCGGTGAATCTGCCGATGACCTTCAGTTCCTTTTCAATCTGTCTCGTGAGCGTTTGCATGATCTGATCCTGCCAGATAGTTGCTGCCAACCACATGACGCCGGTCAAAAAAACTGATCTTGTCTCTTTACCATCGCTACATGTTTGGGTACAACTACCCCATGGGTATCCAGCTGACCGATTCATACGGCAGGAAGATCAACTACCTGCGCCTTTCGGTGACCGACCGCTGCAACCTGCGCTGTCAGTATTGCATGCCGGAGCAGGGGGTGGGGCACAAAGAGCACCACGAGATCCTGCGGTATGAGGAACTCCTCCGAATTGCCCGGGCCGCGGTGGCAATCGGCATCGAGAAGGTACGCATAACCGGTGGAGAGCCGCTGGTCCGCGCCGGGATCATTCCCTTTCTCAGCCAGCTGGCAGCCATCCCCGGGCTCCACCACCTGGCCCTGACCACCAATGGGCTGCTGCTGCCGGAGCTGGCCGTCGACCTGCATCTGGCGGGTGTACAGCGCCTGAACATCAGCCTCGACTCGTTGCGGCCCGACCGTTTTGCCCTGATCACCCGCGGAGGTGATGTCAACATGGCCCTGGAGGGGATCGGCGCCGCCTTTGGCGCCGGGTTCCCGCCTCCCAAGATCAACATGGTGGTCATGCGGGGCATCAACGACGATGAACTGTTCGATTTTGCCGCACTCACGATCTCGCACGGGGTAACGGTCCGCTTCATCGAATACATGCCGGCCATCGCAGACGATCACTGGCCGGACCGCACCGTGGCGGGACAGGAGTTGCTTGACCGCCTGTCGACCCGCTACCGCCTCGAGTCGGTGGACAAGGGGGTCTACGCCGGACCGTCGAGAGACTTCAGAATCATCGGCGCACCGGGCACCATCGGGATCATCACCGCCATCTCGGGACACTTCTGCAACGAGTGCAACCGGATCAGGGTCACCGCCGACGGCCGCATGAGAGGCTGCCTGTTCAACGACGAGACCCTCGATCTGCGGCCGATCCTGAACCGCAACGACGACCACCTGCTCCAGGAGACGCTGAAGGGGATGATCTCCCGTAAACCGCAGCAGCACGGCATTGAACCGGGGCAACGTACCGTACCGCATACCCATTTCACCATGTCAGGCATCGGAGGTTAGGATGGCCGAAGTGATTGCCGTCTGCATCAGCGCCGCCAAAGGAGAACGCAAGACCCCGGTCCCTTCGGCCGAACTGCGGGAAAACCACGGCATTGTGGGCGATGCCCACGCCGGCGACTGGCACCGCCAGGTCTCGCTGCTGGCCCAGGAGAGCATTGACAGGATGCAGGCCCTGGGTCTGGATGTGGGCAGTGGCGATTTTGCCGAAAACATCACCACCCGCGGCATCGACCTGCCACGTCTGCCGGTGGGCAGCCGTTTGCTGATCGGGGAGGCCCTGCTGGAAGTGACCCAGATCGGCAAGGAATGCCATGCGCGCTGTGCCATCTACCAGCAGGCCGGTGACTGCGTCATGCCCCGGGAGGGGATCTTCGCCAGGGTGCTGCGCGGTGCCACGGTAGCCCCCCAGGCCGCTATCGCGGTGCTAAAGGGGGTGTAACCCATGGGGATGCTGCCGATCGACAATCTCGAAGTTGGCATGGTGCTGGCAAACGATGTAATGGATCGCACCGGCCGGTTGTTGCTGGGGGCAGGTGCCGAACTGACCCAGAAACACCTGACCATCTTTCGCACCTGGGGCGTCGTTGAGGCGGATATTGCCGGTCTCGACTACGCCGAGGACGAATCACCCCTGCCGGCCGAAGTGGACCCAGCCGCCCTGGCGGCGGCCGAAGAGGCCCTGCTGCCGCTCTTTAGCCATGCCGGTGTTGAACATCCCGCCCTACGCGAACTGCTGCGGCTGGCCGCCATCAGGAAGGTGCAACATGGCCTTTGCTGATCAGCCTGTCTACACCCTGGAATGGCTGGTAGACCGCACCAGTACGGTCTACTCACTGCCACTGTTCTATGACCATCTCAATGAGGCGATCAACCATCCCCGTACCTCCATCGACGACATCGCCAAGATCATCACCGAGGACCAGGGTTTAACGGCCCGGTTGCTCAGGCTGGCCAACAGCCCGATGTTCGGCTGGTTCGGCAAGGTGGATTCCATCAACAAGGCGGTCACCATCATCGGCACCCAGCAACTGCGGGATCTTGCCCTGGCGGCCTCGGTAATGGGGGTCTTCACCGGCATCCCGCCAGAACTCCTGGACATGACCTCCTTCTGGCGGCACAGCGTGGCCTGTGGCATCATCGCCCGCACCCTGGCCACCTGGCGCCGGGAGACCAACGTGGAGCGGTTCTTTGTCGCCGGCATCCTGCACGACGTCGGCCAGCTGATGATGGCCACCACCATCCCGCCGGTGGTGATGGAGATGATCGAACAGAGCCGCATGAACGGACAGATCTACCATGTCACCGAGCTTGAGCGGCTCGGTTTTGACCATACCACTGCCGGAGGGGCGCTGCTGCGTTCCTGGAAGATTCCGGCCAATATCGCCGACCCGGTGGAGTTCCACCACCGTCCCGGCCGGGCTGAGCAGTTCCCCATGGAGGCCGCCACCGTTCATCTTGCCGATATCATCTGCCAGGCCATGGAGTACGGCCAGAGTGGTGAGTGGTGCCTGCCTGTCCTCGACAGCGCGGCCTGGGACCGCCTCGGCATGTCGCCACACCAGCTGGGAACGATCATCAAGCAGGCCGAACCGCAGCTTGAAGAGACCTTCAGCATCCTGACGGAGGGGCCATGAACCACCAAGACGCCTTTCCCTTCTTCCTCCAGGAACGGATCGGCTATCTGGAGGAGTCAAACCGCCGGTACGTGGCGATCCTGGAGATGCTGGCCTCAAGCGGCGATTTTCAGGCCGACCTGGCCAACGCCCGCGAGCCGTCCGACATCTACCGGGCGACCTTTGCCCAGATCCGCCGGCTGCTCACCTTTGACGCCCTCGGTTTTCTGACCAACCAGGAAGATGGCAGCTTCGAGCTATCCCTTTGCGACCCCCCCGAGGCCCACCAACGCCTCCTGGGCGAGCTGGATCACCAGATCATGGCCGGCTCCTTTGCCTGGGCCCTCAACCGCAATCAGGCGGTCATGTCGCCGACCGGCACCGATCAGAGCGTGCTGCTGCAGGTTGTTTCCACCCAATCCCGCATCCTGGGTATGTTGATCGGCGTACTGCCCGGCCAGGGGGTGACGATTGAGGTACCGGCCTTAAACGCGCTCTCCATTGTGCTCTATACCTGCGCCTACGCCCTGGAGAGCGCCACGCTGCGCCAGATGCTACGCGAGCATATGACCACACTGGAACAGCGGGTTGCCGAACGGACCAGCGAACTGGAACAGGCCAGGGCCCATGCCGTGGCGGCCAGCCAGGCAAAAAGCGCCTTTCTGGCCAACATGAGCCACGAGATCCGGACCCCGATGAACGCCATCCAGGGGCTGACCGAACTGCTGCTGGACGGGAATTTCTCACCCGAACAACAGCACAGGCACCTGCTGTCCATCCGCGACTCCACTGAAAACCTGATGATCATCATCAACGATATCCTTGACCTGTCAAAAATCGAGGCCGGCAAGCTGACGCTTGTGCCCCGACCGTTCCGGTTACGCCAAGGGATCACCGATGGCCTGCATCCCTTGGCGGTGCGGGCCGAGCAAAAAGGACTTCGGCTAAAAATCGAGATCGACACGGCGTTGCCTGACCCCTTTGAGGGCGATCTGCTCAAGGTCCACCAGATATTGATCAACCTGGTGGGAAATGCCATCAAATTCAGCGAGCAGGGCGTTATCACCGTCTCGGTACGGCCTGGGCCCGCCTCTGACAAGGGGACCATGCTGCTGTTCTGCGTCGAGGATCAGGGGATCGGCATCCCGCTCGAGGCACAGCAACGGATATTTGAAACCTTTGAACAGGCCGACACCACCACCACCAAACGTTACGGTGGCACCGGCCTGGGTCTGGCCATCTGCCAACGCCTGACCGAACTGATGGACGGTTCCATCTGGCTTGAAAGCCAGCCTGGCACCGGCAGCCGTTTCTACTTTACGGTCTGTCTCCAGCCAGCGGCAGCTGATGCCGTCACCGACACGCCGGCGTCGCCGAGCGTGCCGGCCGGCGGGCTGCCGCCGGTGACCGGCCTATCGATCCTGCTGGTCGACGACGTGGATATCAACCGGGAACTGGTCAAGGCGGTGCTGGCATCAGACCAGCACCGGATAACCGAAGCGGTCAACGGCCGTGCGGCACTTGAGGCCTATCGCGATGCCGGTTTTGACGTGGTGCTAATGGATGTCCAGATGCCGGAGATGGACGGCCTGCAGGCCACCGCCGCCATCCGTCAGCTGGAAGGGACAATGGGCCGCCCCCGTACACCGATCATCGCCATGACCGCCTATGCCGCCAGGGAAGATCAGGATAGGTGCCTCGCCGCCGGCATGGACGACTATCTCTCCAAACCGGTCAAACCTGCTGCCATCCTGGCCGCCCTGCAGCGACACTGCGGCAGCGCAGCGCACATCGAGACGACTCCGGCCCCCCCGCAAAAAACACCCACCCCGTCAAACAGCACCACACCGGTTTATGCTCGGGATGAGCTGTTAGAACGGCTGGGGGGTGCCGAGGCGTTGATCCCCAAATTCATAGGCATGTTCAGGAGCGGCGTTATCAAGCACCTGGAGGGGCTGGAAGGGGCGGTCACTACTGGTAACGTGAACGATGTGCGGATACACAGCCACACGATCAAGGGCTCCTGCGGTAATATCGGTGCCATGCAGATGCGTGAGACCGCGGCCGCTATCGAGACGGCCGCCAAGACCGGCGACATCAACGGTGCCCCGGCGGGCCTGGAACTCTTGAAACGTCAGTTACAAGAGTTTTTTGAGGCGGCCGGGCCGCGCTAGATGGTCAACATCGGCGCCCCCGACTGCAGCAGTTCGGTAAGGAGCTGGCCCCAGTACTTCAACTCCAGTCCCAAATTCAGCAGAGGATCAACAATTCCCAATTCCTGTGCGCAGGCCTTGCAGGCCGAGACAGCAACGCCGCCTGCCATCAACTCTTTCAGCCGCTTCTGAATGTTCGCATCCTGGGCAACCAGTGCAGCTGTGGCACCCCATACAATAATGGTCACGTTATCCCACCAACCATGTTTCAGGCTGTTCAAGCCGTACATGAAGACCATCTTTTCGGCCGTGACCGGATTGTCGTTGGTCCAGAGGATATGCACGTGCCTCGGCGTTTCCATGAGTTCCTCCCGGTGTGACGTGATCAGCGGAGTTTGAGCTCCGCATCTTCCAGCGCCGTAATGCGGTCCCGCAACTCGGCCGCCTTCTCGAAATCCAGCTCCTTGGCTGCCGCCAGCATCTCCTTGCGCAGTTTTTTCACCAGTTTCGGGATCTGTTTCAGGTCGCCGCCATACTCGGACAACGGCTCGGCCACCACCGGTACCGCCGCGTAGTCCTGCTCCTCGATCGATTCCAGGATGGTGCGCATCCCCTTCCTGACCGTCTCCGGCGTGATATTGTGTTCAAGGTTGTAGGCCAGCTGCTTGGCGCGACGACGCTCGGTCTCGTCGATGCAGCCCTGCATGGACCGGGTGACCTGATCGGCGTACATCAGCACCCGCCCCCCTACGTTGCGGGCCGCCCGGCCACAGGTCTGAATCAGGGAGCGGGTGGAGCGTAAAAATCCCTCTTTATCGGCATCCAGGATCGCCACCAGCGAGACCTCCGGCAGGTCCAGCCCCTCCCGCAACAGGTTGATCCCCACCAGCACGTCGAACTCTCCCAGTCGCAGACTGCGCAGGATCTGCATCCGCTCAATGGTGTCGATGTCGGAGTGCAGGTAGCGCACCCGGACAGCCAACTCCTGATAGTAGCTGGTCAGCTCTTCGGCCATCCGCTTGGTGAGCGTGGTCACCAGCACCCGTTCCCCCCGGGCCACGGTCAGCCGCACCTCGGCCAGCAGGTCGTCCACCTGCCCCTGGGCGGGGCGCACCTCGATCGGCGGGTCCACCAGGCCGGTGGGGCGGATCACCTGTTCCACGAACACGCCGCCGGCCTGCTCCAGCTCGTAGTCGGCCGGGGTGGCCGAGACATGCACCACCTGCCTGATACGGACCTCAAACTCCTGGAAGTTCAAGGGGCGGTTGTCCAGGGCGGCCGGCAGGCGGAAGCCGTATTCAACCAGGGTCTCCTTGCGGCTGCGGTCGCCCCGGTACATGCCGCCCACCTGCGGTACGGTGATGTGAGACTCATCCACGAACAGCACGAAGTCGTCCGGGAAGTAGTCGATCAGCGTGAAGGGAGGTTCGCCCGGCTGGCGGCCGTCCAGGTAGCGGGAGTAGTTCTCGATCCCCTGGCAGAAGCCCATCTCCTCCATCATCTCGATGTCGTAGTAGGTGCGTTGCTCGATCCGCTGGGCCTCCAGCAGCTTGCCCTGGGCCTTGAAGTGTCGAATCCGTTCCTCCAGGTCCAGCCGGATCTGCGCCACGGCCCGCTCCAGATTTTCCTTGGTGGAGACGTAGTGGGAGGCGGGGAAGATGGCGGCCTTGGAGAGCTTCTGCAGCACGACACCCCGCAGGGGGTCGATCTGGGAGATCGCCTCCACCTCATCGCCGAAGAACTCAATCCTCAGCGCCCGCTCGCTGTCGTAGGCCGGAAAGACCTCGATCACGTCCCCCCGCACCCGGAAGGTGCCGCGGTGGAAGTCGGTATCGTTGCGCTCATACTGGATCTCCACCAGTTTTTTCAGCAGGGTGTCGCGGCCGTAGTCGTCCCCTTGGTGGAAGAAGATATGCATGGCCTGGTAGGCCTCCGGCGAACCGATGCCGTAGATGCAGGAGACCGAGGCCACGATGATCACGTCCCGCCGGGTTAACAGCGACATGGTGGCCGAATGGCGCAGCTTGTCGATCTCGTCGTTGATGGCCGAGTCCTTCTCGATGAAGGTGTCCGTGTTAGGCAGGTAGGCCTCGGGCTGGTAATAGTCGTAGTAGGAGACGAAGAACTCCACGGCGTTCTCGGGGAAGAGCTCCTTAAACTCGCCGTAGAGCTGGGCCGCCAGGGTCTTGTTAGGGGCCAGCACCAGGGCCGGACGGCCGGTCCGGGCGATCACATTGGCCACGGTGAAGGTCTTGCCGGAGCCGGTGACCCCCAGCAGCACCTGGTGCTTGTCGCCCCGCTCGATGCCGGCCGCCAGCTCGTCGATGGCCTGGGGCTGGTCGCCGCGGGGGAGGTAGCTTGAAACCAGTTTAAAAGCGTTGTCCATGATTTTATTACGCTATCACAAAAAACAGATTGTCAGCAGCACTGTTTTTCTTCATACTGGTATCAATCTGGACGGGCCGTACGGCCCGTCTTTTATTTTGCTAGGAGCTTATAACCATGCAGGAATGTATCCGTAACATCGCCATCATCGCCCACGTCGACCACGGCAAAACCACCCTGGTGGACGCCATGTTAAAGCACTCCGGAGTGTTCCGGGAGAACGAGGCCATTACCGAGCGGGTGATGGATTCCAACGACCTGGAGAAGGAGCGCGGCATCACCATCCTGGCCAAGAACCTCTCGATCCACCATGGCCGCTACAAGATCAACATCGTGGACACCCCGGGCCACGCCGACTTCGGCGGCGAGGTGGAGCGCGTTTTGAAGATGGTCGACTCAGTGCTCTTGCTGGTGGACGCCCTGGACGGGCCGATGCCCCAGACCCGCTTCGTACTGAAGAAGTCTCTCGATCTGGGCCTCAAGCCGATCGTGGTGATCAACAAGATCGACCGCCCCGGTTCACGTCCGGACGAGGTGCTGAACATGGTGTTCGACCTGTTCTGCGAACTGAACGCCTCGGACGAGCAGCTGGAGTTCCCGGTGGTCTACACCAGCGCCAAGATGGGCTTTGCCAAGCTGGACATGGAGAGCAACTCCACCAGCATGGAGCCGCTATTCGCCGTGGTGGAGTCCAATGTACGCCCCCCCAAGGGCGATGCCAAGGCCCCGTTCCAGATGCTGATCGCCAACATCGACTATAACGACTACATCGGCCGGATCGCCACCGGCCGGATCTTCAACGGCCAAGTCAAGTCCGGTGAAACCGTGGCCATGATCAAGGCCGACGGCACGGTGAGCCGTGGCCGGATCACCAAACTGCTGGGCTACGAGGGCTTAAAGCAGGTCGAGATTCAGGAGGCCGGCACCGGCGACATCGTGACCGTGGCCGGTTTTGAGGATATCAGCATCGGTGAGACCCTGGCCTCGGTCGAGACCCCGGTGGCCGTGCCGTACGTCTCGATCGACGAGCCGACCCTCTCGATGAACTTCATCGTCAACACCTCCCCCTTCGCCGGCCGCGAGGGCAAGTGGGTCACCTCCCGCAACATCCGCGAACGCCTGACCAAGGAGCTGCGCACCAACGTCTCACTGCGGGTGGAGGACACCGACTCGCCGGACACCTTTAAGATCTCCGGCCGGGGCGAGCTGCACCTCTCGATCCTGATCGAGAACATGCGGCGTGAGGGGTTCGAGCTGGCGGTCTCCAAGCCGGAGGTGATCGTCCGGGAGAAAGACGGCGTCAGGCTGGAACCGATGGAATACCTGGTGGTGGATGTGGCCACCGAGTATCAGGGGGCGATCATCGAAAAGATGGGCCCCCGCAAGGGTGAGATGGTGGCCATGCACCCGATGGGCGACATGGTCCGCCTGGAGTTCGTAATTCCCGCCCGGGGCCTGATCGGCCTGCGGGGCGAGGTGCTGACCGATACCCGCGGCACGGCGGTGATGACCCACACCTTCCATGAGTACGCCCCCTACCGGGGCGACATCCCCGGCCGCAAAAACGGCGTGCTGATCGCCATGGAACACGGGGAGACCACCGCCTATTCACTGGATGCCCTGCAACCCCGCGGGGTGCTGTTCATCGGCGCCGGCGTGGAGGTCTACGGCGGCATGATCATCGGTGAGCACAGCCGTGACAACGACCTGGAGGTGAATCCCAATAAAGGGAAAAAACTGACCAACGTACGGGCCTCTGGCTCCGATGACGCCATCAAGCTGACCCCACCCAAGATCCTGACCCTCGAGCAGGCGCTGGAGTTCATTGATGACGACGAACTGGTGGAGGTCACCCCGCAGTCAATCCGGCTGCGCAAGAAGGAACTGGACCCGCACCAACGCAAGAAAAAAGGCAAAACGCCCTAACCCCCCATACCCCATCTAGTTTATCCAACGGCACTGCCAAAACGGCGGTGCCGTTTTTTTGCCTTGACTCGGTGAAAACAAGCGAGTAATGAATGAATGGTCATTCATTATGGGGGCAACTGATGTCTAAGGAAGATAAACGCGAAGCGATCCTGCAGGCCACACTGGAACTGGTGGCCGAACACGGCTTCCACGACGCCCCCTGTTCGCTGATCGCCGAACGGGCCGGTGTGGCGGCCGGCACCATCTACCGTTATTTCGAGAACAAAAATGAGTTGATCGTCGTGCTCTATCGCGAGCTGGAGACCAAGATCAACGCCACCCTGCTTACGGGCTACACCCTGGAAGCGCCGTTTCGCGAGCGTTTTGTACACCTGGTGAGCGGCCTGTTACAGTACTTCATCGCCTCCCCCCTCGAGTTCAAATACATCGAACAGTTTCACCACTCCCCCTACGGTGTTGCCTTCCGGCGGGACAAGATGCTCGGCCAGGACGAGCCCGAGGGCTGCAACATCTATTGCGAACTGTTTAAGCAAGGGGTGACGCAGCAGGTCATCAAGGACCTGCCGCTGGTGCTGCTGTTCGATCTCGCCTTCGGCCCGATCATCTCGGTGGCTCGAAATCATATCCTTGGCTTTATCCAGTTGGATGCTACCCTTATTCAGCAGATAGCCGAGGCCTGCTGGGATTCCCTGAAACGCTGAGACCGCTCCTGAATGTTCATTCATTGCGAACCTATATCCCCAATCCGCGAGGTGTACCGATGTGTAAGACCAAACCCGCACGACTGATTGCCGTTGTCATCCTCCTGGCAGCAGCACTGACCATGGCCGCCTGTGGCAAAAAACAGCCACCCAAGATGCAGGCCGGCCCCCCTGAGGTAAGCGTCACCACCATCGTGCCGCAACGGGTACGTCTGACCACCGAACTGCCCGGCCGCACTTCCCCCCACCTGATCGCCGAGGTCAGACCCCAGGTAGGAGGCATCATCAAAAAACGCCTCTTTGTTGAAGGGAGCGATGTCAAGGCAGGACAAGTGCTGTATCAGATCGAACCGGCCAGCTACGAGGCGGCCTTGGCCAGCGCACGGGCAACGCAGGCCCGAGCTGAGGCGACCTTGGGCACGGCACGCCTGAAGGCACAGCGGTACCGGGACTTGGTGAAGATCAAAGCGGTCAGCCAACAGGACAACGATGATGCCCAGGCCGCCTTTAAGCAGGCTGAGGCCGATCTGGCAGCGGCAAAGGCTGCGGTGGAGACCGCCCGGATCAACTTGGCCTACACCCGGATAACCGCTCCGATCTCCGGCCGTATCGGCCGTTCAACGGTTACCGAGGGGGCGCTGGTCACGGCAAGTCAAGCAACCGCACTGGCCACCATTCAAGAAATGAGTCCCATGTATGTCGACGTGACCCAGTCCAGCGCCGATCTGCTCAGGCTGAAGCACGAGCTGGCCGGCGGCCTGCTGCAAAAAGACCGCAGCGTTTCCCAAGCCACGGTCAGACTGATCCTGGAGGACGGGACCCCGTACCCACTCCCCGGCATTCTGAAGTTCTCCGAGGTGACCGTTGACCCGAGCACCGGCTCCATCACGCTGCGGGCCCTGTTCCCCAACCCGCATCAGACCCTGCTCCCCGGCATGTTCGTGCGGGCCCAGGTGGAAGAGGGGGTGAACGACCATGCCATCCTAGTGCCGCAGCGCGCCGTCACCCGCGATCCGAAGGGAGGCGCCCTGGTGATGGTGGTGGGGGCCGGCGAGAAGCTCGAACCGCGGCCGATCCAGGTGATGCGGACCGTGGGGGATAACTGGCTGGTCACCGACGGCCTCAAGGCCGGCGACCGCGTCATCATGGAAGGGATCCAGCGCGCGCGCCCCGGCACGCCGGTGAAGGTGGTGCCGTTTAGCACCGCACCAGCTACCGCCACCCCCCAGCCTGCAGCTGCCAAAAAATAAAGGAGCCGCTCCATGCCCCGTTTCTTCATAAACCGCCCGATCTTCGCTTGGGTCATCGCCATCATCGTCATGCTGGCTGGCCTCTTGGCCATAAAGACCCTGCCGGTCTCCCAGTATCCCCCCATCGCACCACCCCAGATCGCCATCAACGCCGTCTACCCCGGCGCATCGGCCCAGACGGTGCAGGATACCGTGACCCAGGTGATCGAGCAGAAGCTCAACGGCATCGACAACCTGATCTACATGGCCTCCACCAGCGACTCCTCCGGTGCCGTATCGATCACCCTCACCTTCAAGGCCGGCACCGACCCGAACATCGCCCAGGTGCAGGTGCAGAACAAACTACAGCTGGCCACCCCGCTGCTGCCCCAGGTCGTGCAGCGGCAGGGAATCTCGGTGGTCAAGTCCACCCGGAACTTCCTGCTGATTGTCGGCCTGGTCTCGGAAGACGGTTCCATGGACCGCAACGCCCTGACCGACTACATGGTCTCCAATATCCAGGACAACATCAGCCGTCTGGACGGGGTCGGCGAGGTGGTGTTGTTCGGCACCCAGAACGCCATGCGGATATGGCTCGATCCGCTCAAGCTGAACAACTACCACCTGACCAGCAGTGACGTGAGCGCCGCACTGCAGGCCCAGAACGTCCAGGTCTCGGCCGGTCAGTTCGGCGGCACCCCGGCCACCCAGGGCCAGCAGTTAAACGCCACCATTACCGCCCGTACCCTGCTGCAGACCCCGGAGCAGTTCGAGAACATCGTACTCCGCACCAACAGCGACGGCTCCACCGTGCACCTGGGGGATGTGGCGGAATGCAAGATCGGCACCGAGGACTACAACGTCCAGTCGTTCTACAATGGCAAGCCGCTGGGCGGCATGGCGATCCGGCTGGCGTCCGGGGCCAATGCCCTGGATACCGGCAACCGGGTCAAAGCCAAAATGGCCGAGCTCTCCAAGTATTTCCCTGCCGGCATGAAGGTAGTCTACCCCTACGACACCACCCCCTTTGTCAAGATCTCCATCGAAGAGGTGGTCCACACCCTGATCGAGGCGATCTTCCTGGTGT
>JAJXUW010000025.1 GCA_021782545.1 Deltaproteobacteria bacterium
TCAACAGCGCGGCCCGCCTCACCTACACCCTGGTTAAACAGGTGATCGTCGATGGTGACGCACAGGCCTTGGGGGGGGACGAACGGCACCTGACACCGATGCTGCAGCAGATGAAGGAACTGGCCCTAGTGTTGATGGCGATGCGAAAACGGCGAGGCAGCATCGATTTCGACCTGCCGGAGCCAGAGATCATCATCGGCCTCACCGGCCAGACCGAGGCGATCATAAAGAGCGAGCGTACGCTGGCCCACCAGCTGATCGAAGAGTTCATGCTGGCGGCCAACGAGGCGGTGGCACACGTTGTGACCACGCAGGGGCTGCCGTTCATCTACCGGGTCCACGAACCGCCCGATCCGCTTAAACTTGCTGAATTCCGAGATTTCATCCTCCCGCTCGGCTTCACGCTGGCATTCGAGGGTGAAAAGATCACCCCGTCCGCCCTGCAGCAGTTGATCACCCAGGCCGCGGGTACGCCGGAGGAACGGCTGATCAACTACGGCCTGCTGCGCTGTATGAAGCAGGCCCGCTATGCAGCCCTAAACCTCGGTCACTTCGGGTTGGCCTCAGGGTGCTACACCCACTTCACCTCGCCGATCCGACGCTACCCCGACCTGATCGTACACCGCCTGCTCAAACTGGCCCTCGCGCATCAGGAGGGCACCCTAGACAAACAGGGTCAGAAGGAGCTAGACCGGATCGGCGCCACCCTGGCTGAGGCGGCCGAACATACCAGCAACCGGGAACGGGTGGCCATGGAGGCAGAACGGGACATCGTCGAGTTGAAAAAACTCCAGTTCATGCAGGGACGGATCGGCCAGGAATTTGACGGCTACATCACCGGAGTGACAGGATTCGGCTGTTTCGTCGAGCTTGGTGAGGTCTTTGTGGAGGGATTGATCCATCTCTCCACCCTGGTGGACGACCAGTACCGCTTTGAAGAACGGGAACACGCCCTGGTGGGCCGGCGCGGCAAGGTGCTGCAGATCGGCGATCCGGTGCGGGTGCGGGTGGTTGCGGTCAACCCCCAGGCCCGGCGGATCGAGTTTGCACTGGTGGGTCATACCCCGGCCCGCCATGACGCCCCCCCGCCGCGTCCAACGTCGGAAGAGTATCCGAAAATGCCGATCAGGGGGAAACGCCCCAAGGTCATCGGCCGACGCTAGTTGCAGACCGCTTACGGCTGTGGTAGCCTGCCGCCACCTCTACTCACCCTCGGAGCCATCATGTCAGAAGAACCAGCCAAGGTCCTGCCGTTCATCGAACATCTGGTGGAGCTGCGCAAGCGGCTGATCATCATCGTGGTGGCGGTGGTGATCGGCATGGGCTTCGCCTGGAGCCTGGCAGACCGGATTCTGCTCTTCATGGAAAAACCACTCACCGGCGAGACTTACCTCGACACGGCCAAACGGGAGGGGTACCGCTACCTCAAAGAACGCTTCCCCGCCATCTACAGCCACGCCAACCTGGAAGAGCCTCCTACCAGGCCGAAAACGACACACGCCCTGAACTACACCGCCCCGCTGGAACCGTTCTTCATGCAGTGCAAGATCTCGGCAATCGCCGGTTTTGTTCTGGTGCTCCCGATCGTCTTTTACCAACTGTGGGCCTTCATCGCCCCCGGACTCACCCGCAGGGAACGGAGGCTGGTAGTACCGTTCATCACGGTGGCCACGGTGGCGTTCTGCGCCGGGGCCCTGTTTTTCCTCACCACCATCTGGCCGTTCATCATCAACTTTTCACTCTCCTACGAAACCGTGGGGCTGCGCAGCTGGCTGTCGCTCTCGGCCTACGTCAATTTCTGCCTGCGATTGATCCTGCTGTTCGGCCTGATCGCCGAATTGCCGGTGATCACCCTGCTGCTGTCCCGCTTCGGGCTGGTCTCCTACCAATTTTTGGCCCCCAAACGGAAGTACGCCCTGCTGGCCAGCGCCGTTGTGGCGGCCTTCCACGCCGATCTCGTGACCATGTTCGTGATCATGATCCCACTCTATCTGATGTACGAGGTCAGCGTCTGGGTGGCGCTGATCTTCGGTAAAAAGAAGCCGACACCCCCGCCGGGAGCGGAGGCGGAACCGGCCTAGCAGAAAGGAGCTTTGTCAATGTCCAGAAAGATCGGCATCCTTACCGGCGGTGGCGACTGCCCGGGGCTTAACGCCGTTATCCGCGGCGTTGTAAAGAGTGCCATCCTGCGCCATGGCTGGCAGGTACTTGGGATTCACGACGGCTTTGACGGGCTGCTCTCACCGGAGCGCTGCACGCCCCTGACCCTGGAAAGCGTACGCGGCATCCTGCCCCGTGGCGGCACCATCCTTGGTACCACCAACCGCGGCAATCCCTTTGCCTACCCGATTGAACAGCATGGAACAATCGTACAGACCGATATCTCCGACCAGGTCATCGCCAATACACGCACCCTGGGGCTGGATGCCCTGATCGCGGTGGGCGGTGAAGGCTCCCTCAAGATCGCCCTGCAACTGGCGGAAAAAGGGTTGCCGGTGGTGGGGGTACCCAAGACCATCGACAACGATCTGGAGGAGACCGATGTCACCTTCGGGTACAACACCGCCCTGGAGACCGCCACCGATGCCCTAGACAAGCTGCACACCACCGCAGAGAGCCACCACCGGGTGATGATCCTTGAGGTGATGGGCCGCTACGCCGGCTGGATAGCGCTCGAGTCCGGGATTGCCGGCGGCGCCGATGTGATCCTGATCCCGGAAATCCCGTTCGACCTCGCAAAGGTCTGCACCGCCATACAGGAGCGCAAACAACGCGGCGGCAATTTCAGCATCATCGTGGCCGCTGAAGGGGCCTTCCCCGTCGGTGGCGACCGGGTCGTGGCCGAAGGCCCCAGCTCCAGGTACACTATCGAGCGGCTGGGCGGAATCGGGCAGTTTGTGGCCAAACAGATCGAGCAGTGCCTCGATATGGATGTACGGGTGACGGTACTGGGTCACCTGCAACGGGGCGGCTCCCCCACCACCTTCGACCGGGCCCTGGGCAGCCGTTTCGGGGTGCGGGCCGTTGAACTGGTGGCAGAGGGACGATTCGGTCAGATGGTGGCGCTGCAGGGACGGAAGATTGTGGCGGTACCGATCAGCGAGGCCACCCGAGAGTTGAAACAGGTAGACCCTGATGGCGAGATCGTACGCGAGGCGGAATCGCTGGGGATCATGCTGGGGCGCTAACCGGACTTGACAGGTCTTTTGAGCTCAGGATATAAAGGGACTATCACAGTCCTTTTAGGAGACCCCCATGATGGAACTGACCCGCAAGGGTGATTACGCCATCCGTGGTATCGTCTATCTAGCCGGCCAGCCACTGGACAAGATCTCGTTGTTATCCGACATCGCGGCTGCCGTGCAGGTACCTCAGACTTTTCTCGCCAAGATATTTCAGCAATTCAGCAAATCCGGCATCGTAAAATCCTACCGCGGCACGGGTGGCGGGTTCATGCTCGCTCGTCCGCCGGAGCAGATCACCCTGCTTGAGGTGGTGGAGGCGGTTGAGGGCCCCATCACCCCCAACCGTTGCGTCATTGCCGCAGGCGAATGCGAACGCGACAGCATTTGTACCGTCCATCCGGTGTGGGCACGCGTAAAACAACAGACCAGGTCGTTGCTAGCCGAAGTGAGCCTGAAGGATCTGGCCGGCATCTGAACCGGCTACCGGTTTGCAAACCACACAATCCCACCGAATCAAACGGCAACACATTAATATAATTAAAACAATACGTTTTTTCTTGACCTTTGCGCTTACGTCCTGCTACAAGAGTGTACCTTCCGCGAAGAACGGAAGCAAAAAAAGTCCCGCGCCAGCCACGGGACTTTTGTCGTTTTTGTGGTAGCATTATCAACATAGCGAAAAAACGAAAGGAGCAATCGCCGGATCCCATCGTACACCCCAGACACCGGATTCAGATCCGGCACCAACCTGTCCTGTCTTCCCCTACTCTTTACTATGCAAAAAAGAATCATTCGACAAAAAGTCAGCTGCGCGATGGCGGTCATCATCCTTTTCTGGTTGCCGGCGCTGTTCATGGCCTGCAGCAGCGAGCCACGCACGGCAGCATCGCATCCCTTACTGGAAGGCAACCTCAAGGAGAGTTCGCTTGAAAAAGAGGTGCGGACCCTCATGGAAAAGGGGATCAGCCTCGAAAAGCGCAAACAGCAGATCAGGGCGATCGAGCTGGCCTTTGCCCGACTTACCACGAAAGAACGCGCCAGAAACCTGGCAGCACTGTGCTATTTGAAAACCTTGGGGTCCCCTTTCAGCCCCCTTGATCTTGCCGAGATTGCTCTGGCTGAGACCGGTGGCCACAGCCTGTCCTCAAAAGCCACCTCGCCGAAAGGGGCGATGGGCGTTTGGCAGCTGATGCCGCGCCAGGCCCTGAGCCACGGTTATTCACCGCAAGAGATGCGTAATGATGAGATCTGCGCCGAGGCCGCCGTCCGTACCCTACGCAGCAAGCTGGAGATAGCCAACGGCAACCTGGATCGGGCCAAGAAGCTCTATTGCGGCATCGGACCGCAGGCAGACGCCTATCTACGCAAGATACATGCAATCCGCAACAGCCTGTTGGCTGAAATGAAACGTTCCAACGCGCAATTGGCCATGAACCAAACCGATGTTGCGGTCGAGTAATGTCTTCTGCGCCGTAGCGCAATGGAGCGCTGCCTACTAACCGCCTCAATCCACCACAGGCCCAATCATCCGCTCTTCCTGCCGCAGTATCCCTTTTGCTGCCCTCACACAATTACGATCATGTCGTTGCCCGTCACACGAGGCTTTCACTGCCTATGTGACGGGCGCTAACCCCCCCTTTTTGCTTGCCCTTACAGCAACTGCTCTGCTATAGTTTGCCGGCTTTTACCTGCGCTGTTCCGTATCTGGAAAGGAGAAGAACGCGAGTGGAAGAGATTCGCCCTGCGGCAAAATGCTCCGGTCTGACCCTACGAACCAGGATGTTCCTGCTGTCGCTGGTTTCCTTTGCCGCCATACTGATCGTTATCATGCTGGGGATACTGCTACTCAATGAGGTGCGGATCAACGGCGATGTCTATAAGACCATCCGTAACAGCAAAGATGCCCTTGAAAAGATCGCCCTGCTCAAATCGGACATCTACCAGTTACAGGGCGAAGTGTTGACCTACATGCAGGAGCAGGACCACACTGCGGCCAAGGCATTGTTGGAACAGATCCAGGATCACACCGACGACATAGACTTCAAGTATGATGACGTGCTCGATCTCCTCGACACGCCCCAAAAACGGGAAAGTATCACCAAGGCAGAGGCTATCTGGCAGGAGTACAAAAAAACCCTGCTGGAACAGATCATCCCGGCCGTACAGCGGGACGACCTGCAGCAGGCGATAGCCCTGACCAAGGGCATCCAGACCCAGCGTTTCAATTCATTCAGTTCCACCGTGGCCACAATGGTGGACACCCTGCGCCGGGAGGTCTACCGGGTAGAAAAAGAGATCAAACTCACCATCCGGCGCAAAATGGTGATGACCGCGACCATCACGGTGACCTTGATTGCCATGATCGCAGTGCTTTCCATCATCATCACCGAATCGGTCACCCGGCCGATCCGCAAGTGCGTAGAATTTGCCAGATCAGTGGCTACCGGTACCCTGAGCAACCGCCTTGAACTCAACGCCTGCGGCGAGATCGGCGAGCTTGCCAGCGCCATGAATACCATGGCGGAAAATCTTCACAATATCGTCACCCGCCTGAATGCAGCTACCGGCGAACTGACCGGCATCGACCAGAACATCGAGAAAGCAGCCCGACAAGTGGTCGGTGCCACACACATTCAAGAACAGGCGGTGAACGACAGCAGCCAGGCTGTGCTTCAGATAAATGACTCGGTCAAGGATATATCCCAAGGGGTTGACCGACTTTCAGGCTCGTCCGCCGAAACCTCCTCCTCCATCCTCGAAATGGCGGCCAGCATTGAAGAGGTGGCGGCCAACACGGACCGACTGGGGCAGGCGGTGGACGAAGTCAGCTCCTCGGTGATTCAGATGGCCACCTCTATCAAAGGGATCGGCACCAACATCGTTAACCTGCTGGACGCATCAACCACTACCGCCTCCTCGGTGGCCGAGATGGATGCCACCATCCGCGAGGTGGAGAAAAATGCCATGGAGACGGCGGCCATCTCGGAAACGGTCAAGGCCGATGCCGCCAACGGCCTGAAAACCGTGCAGGAGACTATCGTCGGCATGCAGGAAATCCGCCGGGCGGCCCAGACCACCGCAGAAGTCGTGGAACATCTTTCACTGCGGGCCAACGACATCGGTGCCATTTTATCAGTGATTGACGAAGTGGCCGAACAGACTGATCTGCTGGCGCTAAACGCCGCCATTATCGCGGCCCAGGCCGGCGAGCATGGCAAGGGATTTGCCGTGGTGGCCGACGAGATCAAGGAACTGGCGGAACGGACCTCTTCCTCCACCCGTGAGATTGCAGCCGTGGTCACCGGGGTACAGGAAGACACCGGTCGCGCCGTGGCCGCCATAAACCAAGCAGAACTTGCCATCTGTGCCGGAGAGGAGCTCTCTGAACGCTCCGGCGCCGCCCTGGAACAGATCGTCAAAGGGGTGCAACAGGCCGGGCTTCAGATCAGCGCCATCGCCCGCGCCACGGTAGAACAGGCCAAAGGCAGCCAAAGCATCCGAGTTGCCATGGAACAGGTTGAAGAAATGGTGGAGCAGATGGCTGCCTCGGCCCGCGAACACGGCAAGGGAAGCGAGCTGATCACCACGGCCGTGGAACGGATGCGGGAGATGACCTCACAGGTACGCAGCTCAACACGTGAACAGAGCCGGACCAGCGCCTTAATCGCCCGGGCCACCGAGGATGTCAACGTGATGATCGGCCAGATCCGTGAGTCCTGCCAGTCGCAAACAGACTATAGCCAGGCGATCGCCCGGATGGTGGACAACATCCGCCAGTCCTCCCAGGCCACCTACCAGGCCGCACGGGTAATGGACAGCTCCGTGGCAGGCCTTTCACGGCAGATCGATCTTCTGGAAAAGGAGATGACAGGATTTCAGCTATGAGCAATCGGATACCGCAACGCTTCAAACAGCTCAAGGCAGCTGGAACGCCTGCCCTGGTAACCTTTATCACCGCCGGGGACCCGGATCTTGCCACAACCGCACGCATGTTGCCGCTATTGGAGCAGTCGGGGGCCGACATCATTGAACTGGGGGTCCCCTTTTCCGACCCGATGGCCGATGGTCCCACAATCCAGCGGGCCTCGGAACGGGCCTTAGCCAGCGGTACAACCCTTGGCGCTGTCCTTGATCTGGTGCGCCAGGCACGGCCGCAGGTAACCGTACCGATTATCCTGATGGGCTACAGCAATCCGATATACGCCTACGGCTGGCAGAGTTTTGCCGCAGATGCTGCCGCTGCCGGGGTTGACGGTCTTCTGCTGGTGGATCTGCCCCCCGAAGAGGCGGGTGAGTTGCTGCCAGCGGCCCGAGCGGCAGGGTTAGATATCATCTTCCTGCTGACCCCCACCTCGGACCGGTCCAGAATCGACACCATTGCCCGTTTCGGCAGCGGTTTTGTCTATTATGTCACCGTCACCGGCGTCACCGGGGTGCGGGAGGCCGTGGCCACCAGCATCACCGATGACCTGGCCCGTATCCGTCAATCGATCAAACTCCCGGTGGTGGCTGGATTCGGCATCGCTACTCCTCAGCAGGCCGCCCAGGTGGCGACCGCTGCCGATGGCGCGGTAGTGGGTAGCGCCATCGTGAAGCTGTTTGAGCAACACCAGGGTGACCAACTAAACACACAGGTCAGCCGATTGGTCAGCGCGCTGAAGCAAGGCATGACAACCCCCATCAACTAACTTTCAAGCGAGGATAAACGCCTATGAGCTGGTTCACCCGTGATAAGACAGGGATCGAAAAGGCCCAGACCAAAAACGTCAAGGTACCGGAGGGACTCTGGACCAAGTGCCAGGGCTGCAGCGCATCGATCCTTACCAAGGAGATCGTTGACAACCAGCAGGTCTGCCCCAAGTGCGGTCACCACTACCGGATCGCCCCTCGCAAACGTCTGCAGCTGCTGCTTGATGGCGGTGCCTGGCAAGAGTTCGATGCCAACATCACGTCGGTGGACTTTCTTGAGTTCAAGGATTCAAAAAGCTACCAGGAGAGGATTGACGCCGCCGTGGCCAAAGGTGGATCGCGCGATGCGGTGATCTGCGTGGAAGGCGCCATTGCAGGCATCGTCACACAGGTTGCCATCTTCGATTTTTCCTTCATGGGCGGCAGCATGGGCAGCGTGGTCGGGGAAAAGATCACCCGTTCCATTGAACGCGGCCTGGAGAAGAAGCAACCGGTGATCATCATCTCGGCCTCTGGCGGCGCACGGATGCAGGAATCGATCCTCTCCCTCATGCAGATGGCGAAAACCTCGGCCGCCCTTTCCAAGCTGAAGCGGGCCGGCCTGCCGTTCATCTCGATTCTGACCGATCCCACCACCGGTGGTGTAACGGCCAGCTTCGCCATGCTGGGTGACCTGAACATCGCCGAACCCAAGGCGCTGATCGGGTTCGCCGGCCCCCGCGTCATTGAGCAAACCATCCGCCAAAAGCTGCCGGAAGGATTCCAACGTTCCGAATATCTGCTGGATCATGGCATGATAGATATGATCGTACCGCGTCAACACATGCGCACCACTCTGGCCCAGGTACTGGCCATGCTGACCAAACACTGACGCAATGGCGGTTGCCAGAAGTCTTGCCGAGCTGTTCGGTCGACGTCGTTTTGCAATCCGCCCGGGGACCGGGCGAATCAAGGCCTTGCTGGACCGTCTGGGACATCCGGAGCGCGGGTTTCGCACCATCCATGTTGTCGGTACCAACGGCAAAGGTTCTACCGCTGCCTTTCTGTCCACCATCCTGACAACGGCGGGTTATCGCACAGGCCTTTTCACCTCGCCACATCTCATCAACTACACGGAACGTTTCCGTGTTGACGGCACCGAGATTCCCGCCGAGCGGCTCGACCGGTTGCTCACGGAACTCTTTGCCGTTGCAGGGCCCGACGACACCTTTTTTGAGCTGACCACGGCACTTGCCTGCTGCTGGTTTGCGGAAAACAACGTACAGCTGGCCGTGCTTGAGGCGGGTATGGGGGGCAGGGCCGATGCAACAGCGGCCGTTCCTGGCGTAGCTACCGTCATTACGCCGATCAGCCTGGATCACCAGCAGTGGCTCGGCAACGATCTGGCCACTATCGCCGACGAGAAGGCAGCCATCGCCGAGCCCGGCTGCCCGGTTGTCTGCGCCCCTCAGGAACCCAATGCGTTGACGGCCATCACCCGTCATTGCCAGCAACAGGACAATCGGCTGGTGCTGGCTGAGCAGGCATTTCAGGCAAGTTGGGAAGCGGATGACAGCATCTGCTACAACGGCCTTCACAGCCACCTGGACCATCTCAGGCCGGGGATACCTGGCACCTACCAGCTGTGGAACAGTGCCTGTGCGCTGGCCACCGCAGAGCTGCTCATCGATGCCGGTCTGCCGGTACGTGCCGAGGCCTTGGCCGGCGGCATTGCCAACGCCCGCTGGGAGGGGAGGATGGAGCGTTTCCCTCTGCCAGCAGAGGTAGAACTGCTGCTGGATGGCGCGCACAACCCGGCCGGAGCCAGGGCCCTAGCCGAAAGCCTGCGGCGTGAACAGCCAAGCAAAAGGATCGTGCTGGTGCTGGGCATCATGGCGGACAAAAATCTGACCGGCATACTGCACGCCCTGCTGCCGCTGGCGGATCAGGTCATCACCGTTGCACCGGATCAGGAACGGGCCCTGGACGCCGCTCAGCTTGCAGCACACTGCACCGCATTTGGCAACGTAGCGACACCCGCCGGCACCGTGGCGCAGGGACTTGCCATAGCCCAGAGCCAAGCCCACCCAAGAGATCTGATTGTGGTGGCCGGATCGCTCTTCACGGTAGGTGAGACCAGGGCACTTCTGACTGGTCAGACCTCGACCGCGGTGCGCGGATAACAGGAACCAACCTGAAGGATGAACCATACCGAATGAAACAGACCATCGCCTACATACTGCTGCTGCTGCTGTTGCTGTTGGCACCCGCGACGCTCCTGGCGGCCGAAGCGCCTGGTGCGGAAGGGATGGTGATCAAGGCCGACCGGATGGACCACGATGCGACCGACGACCTGCTGACCGCCACCGGCAAGGTGGAAATGACCTGGCAGGGGATGACGGTGACCTCCGACCGTGCCACCTACAACCGGCAGAATAAAGTACTGGTGGCAACCGGCAATGTTATCATGATCAAGGCCGGAGACACCATGTGGGGCGACCGGCTGGTAATGGACACGGAAACCGGCCGCTCTGAAATGGAAAACGGCCATATCTTCATGAGTTCTGGTAACGTGCGGGCCGCGGGCAAACAGATTGCCAGACTGGGTGACGATCAGTATGCCCTGCATCAAGGGGAACTGACCACCTGTGATGCCGAGGTCCCCAGCTGGAAGTTTGGCTCTTCCGACCTTGATGTGACGGTTGAGGATTTTGCCACCGGCAAAAATGTCGTCTTCTACGTCAAAGACATACCGGTCTTCTACTTTCCGTACCTGATCCTGCCGGTTAAACGTGAGCGTCAGTCGGGTCTTTTGTTTCCCAGTTTCGGCTCTTCGACAAAGGGCGGCCTGTTTCTGGACATCCCCTTTTACTGGGCCATCTCGCCCTCCCAGGAGGCGACCTTCAACCTGGACATCCAGACCAAGCGCGGTGTGGGGGTGGGGGTCGACTACCGCTACCTGCGCTCGCGATCCAGCGAAGGTTCGGCAGGCGGCTATATCATTTATGACAACAATGAGCGCAAGGTGCGCGGACAGCTGACCCAGTCCCACAAGGAGCTGCTCGCTGACAACCTTTCGCTGATAACCAGCGTCAACATCACCAGCGACCGCACCTTCCTGCAGGATTACGGCGAAAAAAGCGGCGAGTACAACCAGCAGTACACCGACTCCCGCATTGTCTTGACCAAATTTTGGGAACACTGGCTGGCCAGCGCCCAGGGTATCTATACCCAGGATTTCTACACCAACAACACCACCAGCACCCTGCAGCGGGCTCCTGAGCTGTCGCTCTACGGGGTGCGGGAAAAGGTTCCCTATCTGCCGCTCTTTCTTGACCTTGACCTGGTGGCGACCAACTACTACCGCGAAAAAGGCATGCAGGGGCAACGGGCCATCCTGACGCCCCAGCTGACCGGCAACCAGTCGCTATTTAACGGCCGGCTCAACGCGCAGGTAAGCGCCGGAGCACAGATTAGGGGCTACAACGTGAGCGAGGCCCAGCCGGGAACCAAGGACCAGGCTGCCATCATCGTCCCCGAATTACATGCTGAGCTGAGCAGCTCCTTCAGCCAGACATTCGATGGCTCGCTACTGGGATTCAGCCGACTGCGCCACGAACTGGTGCCGAGCATCTCTTACCAGTACGTGGTGGATCAAAACCAGACCAGTTACCCACTGTTCGACGAGAATGACCGGTTAAGCCATCAAAATGCCGTCTATTTCTCACTTGCCAGCCATCTGGGCGGCAAAATCACCAGTGAAGCCGGGGCAACCGAGTATCGCGACCTGCAGACCATACGGCTGAGACAGGGGTACAGTTTCAGCGGCGAACGTCCCAACCTGCTGGAACTGGTGGACGACAACCGGCGATGGAGCAACCTGGCCTTGGAGAGCGAGACCATGCTGCTCCGCAATGTCAGGCTGCTGGCCGACGCCACCTTCAACCACTACGAAAAACGGATCACCAGCACGGCCCTGGGGGGAGAGGTAAGTGACGGCAGGGGCAACAACGCCAGCGCCACCTACCGCATGTCCAGCCATCAGGTGGAATACCTGGAGAGCCGCGTGGAGCTGGCGCTGCTTAAACCGGTCTATCTCAGCTACAGCAACCGCTACTCCTTTGACAAGAAAGACTTTCTGGAACAGGTGGCCAGCGTCGAATACCGCCATCAGTGCTGGGGGATAATCGTCAGTTACAGAGAGCGTCCTAATGAACGCGTCTGGACCATCAACATCAACCTGGGTGGATTATTCACCATCGGTACCAGTCCTTCGGGCGGTGGCGTTGCAGGAAAACCGCAGCTGGAGACCGGCTCATGACCAAACGACTGCCGCGCCTGGTATATGCCGATGCCCAGGGCCAGATTTACGACCACCCCTCTTTGACCATGGCCGGCATGAACGGCCCGCAAACGGTACTGCCCGATACTGTTGAACTAATACCATTGCCTGCAGGCAGCCGACTTTTCACCATCCCCGACACACCGCCCATCGCCTGGGACGAACGGAGCAAATCCTACACAACGGTCACCCGTGCGCCTGGCATGCGGGGCAGACCGCAAGCGGTCTCGGCGTTCATGGCGCCCGGCTACGCCCGTATCCTGCTGCCGGCCTGCGATTACCGCAAAAAGACCGTACACCTGCCGCTCTGGTCATATACCGCCGTCGGCTGGGATGAAGAGCAGGACTGCTTTGTGGTGGCGGCGACCCAGGTCGACACGAACCAGAACTGGAACCCTGAAAAGTACGATGACCGGCTGTTGGACCCGTTGGTCAGAAAACGGCTGGCGGAACTGCCCAACAACCGGCTTCTGGAACAGCTCGCCCGATGCGCCATCGACTACCACTGCTTTGCTGCAAAAAACCTCTTCTTCCGCCGCTGGGAGGCCCCGCTGCCCACCTCTCCGGCCTGCAATTCCGCCTGCCTGGGGTGCATCTCGTTACAGGCCTCCGACTACTGCCCATCCAATCAGGAAAGAATCGGCTTCGTTCCGACACCAGAGGAGCTCTTAGAGGTGGCGTTGCCCCACCTGCAGGAGGCGCCTGAGGCGATCGTTTCCTTCGGCCAGGGGTGTGAAGGCGATCCGATCCTGCAGGCCCCCACCATCGCCGAGGCGACGCGCAGGCTTAAGGCGGCCACTTCCCGGGGGACCATCAACTTCAACTCCAACGGTTCACTGCCAGACCGGGTACAACTGTTGTGCGATGCCGGCATGGACTCTTTTCGTTTTTCCTTAAATTCAGTGATTGAAGAACGCTACAACGCCTACTATCGTCCGAAAGGCTATGGCTTTGGACAGGTTGTACAGTCGCTGAAGATCGCCAAACAGGCCGACCGCTTCACCATGATCAACTATCTGATCTCGCCCGGAGTCAGTGACGCCCCCGAGGAGGTCGACGCACTGCTGCGTTTTGTCGCTGAGACCGGGGTCGATATGATCCAGCTGCGCAACCTCTCCATCGACCCCGACTATTACAACCGGGCCATGGAGGTCACCGGCCGAGGAATCGGCATCTATCAACTGCTGGTACGGCTGAAGCAGGAGTTTCCCCGTCTGCAGTTCGGCTACTACAACCGTACCCGGGAAAACTTCTTCCCCCCCGGATTTGAGGCCGGCTGGCCAATCCTGTAACCCCACGGAGGCATGTCATGCATCGCACCTTCCTGCTCATCCTCGCCGCAATCCTCATCCTGCCTGCCGTCGCTTCCGCACTTGACCAGATCAGCATCAACGTGGCCCTGCCAAATCTGACCTGTGGCAAAGACAACCAGCAGCCGAACGAATGCACCTTAAGCGGCATAGTCGCTGCCCGGGGGCCTAATACCCTCAACGGACCGATCAAGTACCATTGCGACATCCGTTATACCTTTGTGGCCGCCGGCAGCGACCAGCAAGAGATCCGTTTTCCTGGACGGGCGCTGCATCATGGCGAGCTGGTCATGACGAACGGTCGGGCCAGGGTCCCCCTCGAGGTACCGGTGACCATTACCCTCTCCCCTGAGGCGCACCGGGTTGAGCTGGCTGAACTGGCCTGCTACCAAGACGAATAGTGCGCAGCGAGCCCCCTGCCTTGTGTCGTGCTGACTCTCCGTCCAGCCTGTTTTCGCGGCTCTATCTGCATATACCGTGGTGCCTCCGCAAGTGCGACTACTGCGCCTTTTTCTCAGCCACTGGCACCACCGCTCGCTACGAAGAAACCGTCAACCTGCTACTTCGCGAGATGGAGCTTGCCGCCGCACGCTACACCGGCGAGCGGCTCGCCTCGATCTATCTTGGCGGTGGAACCCCCTCGCTGCTCACCCCTAAGCAGGTGAATCGCCTGCTGGAACGCTCCCAACAGTTGTGGGGCCATCAGCACGATATCGAGATCACCCTGGAGGCAAACCCTGGCACCGTAACCGACCGTTTGTTGAGCGATTTTAAACAGGCAGGGGTCAACCGCATCTCCCTCGGGATACAGTCGTTTGAGGACCGGGCCCTGGCGGTGCTGGGCAGGGCACACAGCGCGCAGGATGCCCGAGAGGCCTATGCCGCTGCCCGAGAGGCCTCTTTCCGAAGTATTGGCCTTGATCTGATTTGTGGTCTGCCGGGGCAATCCTGCGTCGATTGGCACGACCAGATCAAACAGGCACTGTTGCTCTCTCCCGACCATCTCTCGATTTATGGCCTCTCGATTGAAGAGGGCACGCCGTTTGGCCGACGTTACCAGGCCGACAGCCCTGAGCTGCCCGACGACGATCAGCAGGCCGAGATGTTGGAGATGACTGACAGACTGCTGATCGCGGCTGGCTACGAGCATTATGAGATCGCCAACTTCGCACGGCCGGGGCACCGTTCGCGCCACAACTGCGGATACTGGCAGCGGGACGGCTACCTGGGGCTCGGTCCCTCGGCCCATTCTCTGCTGCTGCAGGGATGGGGGCTACGCTGCTGCAACCCCGCCAACTACCAGAAGTGGGCTTCGCAGGTTACTGACGGACGGCTGTCGCACCAGGAAAGCGAACAGCTTTCCGCCAAGCAGGCGCTTGCCGAGCAGATCTTTCTGGGGTTGCGCATGACGGAAGGCATCGCACCTGAGGCCTGTCTGAGACAGTTTGGGACAGCGTTGTGGGCGCCCCACGAACGGGCTATCGACGAACTATTCGCCCTCGGCCTGTTGGAACGGCGCCGCGGTCGAATCGCCCTGACCCGACGCGGTATGATGCTGGCCAATCAGGTCTTTGTCAGGTTCATATAAAAAACGGCCCACCGCACTCGTGGGCCGTCCCGGAGATCACTTCTTCGATGGCACGGTTAGAGTCTGAACTGCCCCATCAGCCGCCGCAGATCTTCTCCCAGCCGTGAAAGCGAAGTGGCGGCCGATGAGGTATCCTGAGCCCCTTTGGCGGTCCCTTCAATCACCTCAGATATCTTATGGATATTACTGGTTATCTCGCTGGTTGTGGCCGTCTGTTCCTCTGAGGCGGTGGCGATCTGACTGATCTGCATGGTCACCGCATTCACCTGTTCAAGGATCGCCTGCAATGCGGATTCAAGCTGGGACGCTTCAGCTGCGCCCTTCTCGGTGTCGCGCACTCCTTCCTCCATAGAGACGATTGCCGCCTTGGTCTCCTGCTGGATGGTCCGGATCATCTCGCCGATCTCCTTGGTTGCCCGGGTGGTCCGTTCGGCCAGCGCCCGCACCTCGTCGGCCACCACGGCAAATCCTCTCCCCTGCTCACCGGCCCGGGCGGCCTCAATAGCGGCATTCAAGGCCAGCAGATTGGTCTGATCAGCAATATCCTCGATGGTGGACACGATAGCGCCGATCTGATCGGAACGTTCCCCCAACGAGGCGATGGCCTGGGCATTTTCTCGGGTCCGTTCACCCCGTTCACGGATACCGTTGACCGTCCTCGTCACCACTTCAAATCCCTGTTGGGTGGTCTGTGCAGCCTGCTGGGCACTCTCCGCAGCGGCATAACAGTTCTGAGCGATATCGTTGCTGGTGGCAGCCATTTCCTCACTGGCGGTGGCAACGGTCGATGCCTGGGCCGCCACCTCATCAGCACTGGTTGCCATCTGATCGGAGGTGGTATTCAATTCGTAAGTAGCCGACGTCAAGGTGACAGTTGTCCCGTTGACACTAGCCAAGGTTTGATTCAACTTCTCAATGAATGCGTTCAACCAATGGGCGGCCTCGGCGAACTCGTCCTTCCCCCTCACCTCAAGCCGCTGCGTGAGATCCCCTTCACCTGCTGCGATATCTTTTAAACGATGCACCATGGTATCCATTGACTGCTGCATCATCCGCCAGAAAAACAGCAGAAGCAGATTGATGGCAAACATCGCAAATACAAGTACTGAAACCGTATAGATAAATGTTTTGCGCGTAAACGCCTTCAACACTTTATGCTGGTCCTTCAAAAGGGTTTGCGATGCCGTCTGCAAACCACTGATGGTATCTTTCACGCCACGCCAGCTTGGGGTCTCCTTTTCGTTGATACGGGCAGCCGCATCGCCCGGTTTACCGCCACGTGCAAGGTCGATAACCTCTGTCTGCACCGCATTGTGTTGCTGCCAGACAGCCTGCAGCTTCTGCAGGCCATCCGCCAGTTGGGGGATACCCCGTGCCAGCCCCAACGCCTCGTCGTTCAGGGTTGCGAATGCCGAACGCGCCTGCTGATAATTTTTGAATGCCTTCTCGTCAGCAGGATTCAACACGATATTGCGGATCGCCTGTTCAGTCTGCAAGCCTTGGGCATTGATCTTAAAAAGGCGTTGGCCGATCCCCTGGTAACGTTCGGTATACTCTTTAAAATGCTCCTCACTCCCCGTTAACCCACGGTACGAGATGGCAAACACCAGTATCAGCAGCATCAAGACCACGCCGCCAAAGACAGAAAACTTCCAGAACAGCTTAAGGTTACGAAAAAAAGACATAGTCTTCCCCCTCTGGCATGGCCTGTAGGCCTTAATTATCGTATGGACTTTACTATACCATACCTTTATGTGTTCTTTAGCAAAATGATAATATAGCAAAAAATCAGCAATACGCTCATCTGATGACCGGCTGCATCAGATACCACAGGGCAACGAGCACGCTTCCGTATCAGCACGGGAGAAGAAGTGCCTCGCACGCCTGCGGCACGTTCTTGCCGTTGACACTTCATGCTGTTTTGCGCATCATGATCTCCACAAGACCAGCACAAGGAGTATGCAAACCGATGAAAACCGCCATTTTGTTGATGGCCCATGGCAGCCGAGTAGCCTCCGCCAACGACGCCGCCCGCCAGATCGCCACCATGGTGCAGGAGATCACCGGCTTTGAGATCGTCGAAGTCGCCTTTCGGGAGCTGCATGAACCGGACATCCAACAGGGGATTGACACCTGCGTGGCCCGTGGTGCCCAACGGATACTGATGATGCCCTACTTCCTGTTCATGGGCGCCCATGTGCTGCACGACCTGCCTGAAGAGATCGAAACCGCCCAAAAACGCTATCCTGGCCTGGTTATGGAGATGGGACAGCACTTAGGCGTCCACCGCAAGCTGGCCGAGGTAATGGCGCAGCGGATTCATGAATCGCTGACTGAAAAAGGATGGCACTAGGATGGATTCACGCAGCATGCGCCCCGAAGAGATTGAAGCCACCTCATTCCGCATCATCGAGGATGAGGCCGGCCCTCACGACTGGCCGGCTGAACAGTGGCCGCTGGTACGCCGGGCGATCCATACCAGCGCTGATTTCGAGTACCTGCAAAGTCTGGTGATCACCCCCGATGCCATTCCGTCCGCCCTGGCCGCCATCAGGGCAGGGCGAAGCATCATCACCGACACCACCATGGCCCTGGCCGGTATCCGCAAGGATATGGCCGCCACGTTTAGCTGCACGCTGGCCTGCCATGTGGCCGACCCTGCCATTGTAGCCACCGCCAGACAGGCGGGTATCACCCGTTCCGTTGCAGCCATGCGGCACGCCTGCTGCGAGGATCCCAATGCCCTCTTTGTCATCGGTAACGCCCCTACCGCCCTGTTCGAACTCTTGGCACAGGTACGGGGGGCAGTCTGCCGGCCGGCACTGGTAATCGCCCTGCCGGTAGGTTTCGTCGGGGCCGAAGAGAGCAAAAACGCCCTGGCGATGGGCAATCTGCAGATTCCGTTTATCACCAACATTGGCCGCAAGGGCGGTTCAAACGTTGTCGCCGCCCTGGTAAATGCGTTACTCATCATGGCATCGGAGGGGTAGTGGCCAACATCATCCTGCTGATCATCTGCCTGCTGGCGGGCCTGATCCTGCGTTGGACCGGCCGTTTTCCGGAGAGTACCCCCTCCGCCCTGAATGGCTTTGTTATCCACATCTCGTTGCCTGCTGCCGCCATCTTGCATATCCACGCCCTGCGCCTCGATTCTTCGATGCTGTTCACCCCACTGATGGCCTGGCTTTTGTTCGGCGTGGCGTGGCTCTTTTTCCACCTGAGCGGCAGACTGTTCTCGCTGCCACCAAGGACCGTTGGCGCACTGGTGCTGGTAGGGGGTCTGGGCAACACCTCGTTCGTAGGGTTACCGATGATTGAGGCCTACTATGGACGGGATATGCTGGGAATCGGTATCCTGGCCGACCAGCTGGGTACCTTCATGACCTTGGCCACGCTCGGCATCCTGGCGGCCACCATCTACTCCTCCGGCAACGCCTCGCCACGCCAGATGCTGCAGAAGGTGCTGTTTTTCCCACCGTTTCAGGCCCTGCTGCTGGCACTGATCCTGCGGCCGGTGACGTTTCCGGCCTGGTCGGTGACGGTATTGCAGAAACTGGCCGATACGATCACCCCGCTGGCCCTGGCTTCGGTAGGATTCCAACTGCGCTTCACCAGCCTTAACGGCCTGCGTACCCGACTGGCACTGGGGCTTGTCTACAAGCTGCTGCTCGGCCCTGTGTTGATAGCCGGTCTGTATCTCGGACTGATCGGCCTCCGAGGTACGCCGATCCAGGTGACCATCTTCGAGGCCGCCATGGCACCGATGATCACCGCCGGCATCATCGCCATGGACCACGATCTGGACCCGCCCCTGGTGACGATGATGCTGGGAATCGGCATACCACTCTCCTTTGTCACCTTGCCCGTCTGGAGCATGCTGCTCCGCGGTTTCTAAGCTATGGCCCGCCCCTTACGCTCAGGCTACACCACCGGCACCTGCGCCGCGGCGGCGGTCAAAGGGGCCGCGCTGCTGCTGCGGGACGGCATCAGACCAACGGTCATTACACTGACGCTGCCATGCGGCGAACAGGCCCGTTTCACCCCCTCCACGGCCTCTCACAAAAACGGCAACGCCACCTGCTCCATCACCAAAGACGCCGGCGACGACCCGGACGTGACCAACGGGGCGGAGCTGACCGCAACCCTGACGCCGGCGCCCGGTAGCGACATCACCATTGCCGGAGGCTCCGGCATCGGCAAGGTCACCAAACCGGGGCTGGCCGTGGCCGTTGGAGAATGGGCCATAAACCCTATCCCGCGACGGATGATTGAACAGGCGGTGCGGGAGATCTATCCTGCTGGCGGCTGGCTGGTCACCATCAGCATTCCCGATGGGGAAGCACGCGCAAAAAAAACGCTCAATGCCCGGCTCGGCATCATCGGCGGTCTCTCAATCCTGGGCACCACCGGCATCGTCCGGCCGATCTCAATCCAAGCCTGGACCGACACCATCGACACCGCACTGGACGTGGCCAGGGCCGTCCACTGCCCCACGGTCGTCCTCGCTACCGGCCGCACCAGTGAACTGGCCGCCATGCGACACCATGCCAACCTGCCGGAAGAGGCCTTCATTATGATGGGCGACCATGTTGCCCACGCCCTGCAAAGCTGCCAGAGGCACGGTTTCACGCAGCCGATGCTGGCCTGCCAGTTTGCCAAACTGGTCAAGATCGCCTGTGGGCACGCCAACACGCATGCCGTCGCATCTCAGCTGGATCTGGCACAGCTTACACGCTGGCTACGGGCGGCCGCTGTGCCGGATGATCTCATCAGACGGGCAGCCACGGCCAATACCGCCCGGGAACTGGTGCTGGCAAGCGATTACTCACCCTTGTTGCTGCAGACAGTCTGCGACAGACTGCTGATTGCCATCAGACAACACGCCCCTGGCCTGACGCCCACCATCCTGATCAGCCGTTATGACGGCAAAAACGCCATTCCCTACCCGTCCCGATCGCGTTAAAAGTAGTTCAAACCGCCCACAACCTGTGGTATATAACTATTTTTGAACGAGACCAATCAGGCTGTCTGCAGCCTGTCCGGGAGGCAACCCATGCCACACTTCATCGAAGGTAACCTTGACGCCAAAGGGCTTACTTGCGGCATCATCGTCAGCCGCTTCAACAGCTTTATCTGCGAACGCCTGCTTGAAGGGGCCATTGACGCGCTGGTCCGTCATGGTGCCAATGACGCCGATATCACGGTGGCCCGTGTACCGGGGGCCTTTGAGATCCCCCTGGCCGCCCAGACCATGGCCGCCACCCGCAAATACGATGTCGTGATCTGCCTGGGAGCGGTGATCCGTGGCTCGACCCCCCACTTCGACTATGTTGCTGCCGAAGTATCCAAGGGGATTGCCTCGGTCTCCCTGGCGGGCGGTGTGCCGATTGCCTTTGGGGTACTCACCACCGATACCATCGAGCAGGCGGTGGAACGGGCAGGCACCAAGGCCGGCAACAAGGGATTCGAGGCGGCCATGACCGCCATTGAGACCGCCAACCTGCTGAAAGCGCTCAAATAATGGGACTACGACGTGAAGGGCGCGAACTTGCCCTGCAGATGCTCTACGCCCAGGATTCGCTGAAAGGGGATCTGCGGGAGACCCTGCGCGGCTTCCGTGACGGGGTTGATGCCCCCCAACGGGTACGGGAGTTTGCTGAGGGGCTGGTCCAGGGTGTGCTGGAGCATCAAGAAGAGATCGACGAAGCGATCCGTTCCCGCTCCAAAAACTGGTCACTGTCGCGGATGCCCCGGGTTGATCTGAACATTATGCGGTTGGCTACCTTTGAACTGCTGCACAGACCGGACATCCCCAAAAAGGTCAGCATCAACGAGGCGATCGAGATCGCCAAAAAATTCGGAGACAAGGAGTCACCCGCCTTTGTGAACGGTATCCTGGATGAACTGGTACCCTGCGCCAAGCACGAAGAGCAGGGTGACTAGACTGGATTACCATGACTGACATCAAGGCAGGTCTGATCGGATTTGGCAATATTGGCGCCGGTGTCGTGCGCATGCTGCAGGACAACGCCGGCGTGATCCGGAAAAAGACAGGAACCGGCATTGTGCTGAAACGGATTGCCGACCTGGATATCACCAGCGACCGTGGCGTTGCCGTCGATCCGGCATGCCTTACCACCGACGTCAACCAGATATTCAACGACCCCGAGATCAGCATCGTCATCGAACTGATCGGTGGCTATGAACCGGCCAAGACCTTTGTCCTCAAGGCGATAGCCAGCGGCAAGCATGTGGTCACCGCCAACAAAGCGCTGCTGGCACTGCACGGCGATGAGATCTATACCGCTGCTGCCGCCAAAGGGGTTGAGGTCCAGTACGAGGCGGCGGTGGGCGGCGGTATCCCGGTGTTGTCTGCCATTAAAGGAAATCTGGCCGGCAACCGTTTCGGCTCCGTGTTCGGCATCATGAACGGCACCTGCAACTACATCCTGACCCGTATGACGCAGGAAGGCGCCGATTTCGCCGATGTGCTGCAAAACGCCAAGGAGCTGGGCTACGCCGAACCCGACCCGACCTTCGACATTGAGGGAACCGATACGGCCCACAAGCTGGCGGTGCTTGCGTCGCTCTGTTTCGGCACCCGAATCGACTTTGGCGCCATCTACACCGAAGGGATCACCGCCATTTCCGGCATTGACATCCGTTTTGCCGAGCAGTTTGGTTACCGGATCAAACTGCTGGCCATCGGCAAGCAGACCGACGACGGCCAGCTGGAGGTACGGGTTCATCCCACCATGATTCCGCAAGACAACCCGTTGGCCGATGTGAATGGCGTATTCAACGCCATCCGTCTGGCGGGCGATTTTGTCGGCCCCGTGATGTTTTACGGCCGGGGTGCCGGCCAGAACCCCACCGCCAGCGCCATCGTGGGAGATATCATTGAGATTTCCCGCAGCATTACGGCCGGTGTGCGGTCTCGCCGGGCGGCACCGCTCGGCTTTCAGGATGAGACTATTGCCACCTTGCCGCTCAAGCCGATGGAAGAGATCGTCACCAAATTCATGCTGCGCTTTGCCGCCCTTGACCAGCCGGGCGTACTGGCTGGCATTGCCGGGGCGTTGGGACTGCGTGGCATCAGTATCGAATCCATGGTCCAGACCACCCGCCACAACGGCGGCCAGGCGGTGCCGATCGTGATTATGACCCATGAGGCACGGGAAGGCTCGATCCGTGAGGCCCTGGCGGAGATCGACAGGCACGACTTCATCTGTGAAAAGAGTCGTTTCATCCGCATAGAGGACAATCTGCAGTAACAAAGGATTTTGTTCGTAGGAGGAGGTAGCCCCTGTGCAGACAAAGATCTTACTCCCGGAAGACCGGCTTCCCACCCGGTGGTACAACATCATCCCCGATCTGCCCGGGCCGCTGGCGCCGGTCATCTCTCCCCGCACCAACCAGCCGGTAACCCCTGAAGAGCTTTTGGCCATCTTCCCCCCGGCCATTCTGGAACAGGAGGTCTCCACCCAACGCTGGATCGACATCCCCGAGCCGGTACGGGAAATCTATAAAATCTGGCGGCCATCGCCGCTGTTCCGCGCCCATCGCCTGGAAAAGGCCCTCGGCACGCCGGCCAAGATCTACTACAAGTACGAAGGCGTGTCCCCGGCCGGCTCCCACAAGCCCAACTCGGCCATCCCCCAGGCCTACTACAACAAGCAGGCCGGCATCCGCCGCCTGGCCACCGAGACCGGCGCCGGCCAGTGGGGCAGTTCCCTGTCGCTGGCCTGTAGCCTGTTCGGCCTGGAGTGTACGGTCTACATGGTCAAGGTCTCCTATTTTCAGAAACCGTACCGTAAATCCATGATGCAGTTGTGGGGGGCCACGGTGTACCCCTCCCCTTCCGATCAGACGGAGGCCGGCCGCGCCGCCCTGGCCGCCGATCCCGACTCCAACGGCAGCCTGGGTCTGGCCATCTCCGAGGCGGTGGAGGATGCCGCCACCCACAGCGACACCAACTACGCCCTGGGCAGTGTACTGAACCATGTCTGTATGCATCAGACCGTAATCGGTCAGGAGGCGATCGAGCAGTTCAAACTGGTAGGCGACTACCCTGACGTGGTGATCGCCTGCTGCGGCGGCGGCTCAAACTTCGCCGGCATGGCCTTTCCGTTTCTGGCCGACAAGGCGGCCGGCAAACAGGTCCGCTGCCTGGCGGTGGAGCCGGCCTCCTGCCCCACCCTGACCAAAGGGGTTTATGACTTCGACTACGGCGATACCGCCAAACTGGGGCCGATCGCCAAGATGTACACCCTGGGCCACGACTTCATGCCCCCCGGCATCCATGCCGGCGGCCTGCGCTACCACGGCGAATCGCCGCTGGTCTCCCAGCTGTATGCCGCCGGCCTGATCGAGGCCCGCTCCTTGATGCAGACCGCCTGTTTCGAAGGGGCGGTGCTGTT
>JAJXUW010000026.1 GCA_021782545.1 Deltaproteobacteria bacterium
GGCGCTTCCGAGGTGACGGTGGTCCGGGGAGGCGTCGGTTTCAGGGGGACGCGACGCCTGTTGTATCGCAGCCTGCTGCGATTGCGGACCGCCAGCCGGGTGCTGGTCCAGCTGGGGCAGTTCCCCTGTGGTTCACCCCAGGAGCTGTACGATGGGCTGCGGCTCCTCCCCTGGACGGAACTGCTGACCCCTGACATGACCCTGGCCGTTGACTGCACGTTGCGAGACTCGGCCATCACCCATTCACACTTTGCGGCACTAAAAGCCAAGGATGCCATTGTCGATCATCTGCGTGATGCCTGCGGCAGGCGTCCCAGTGTTGACACCCAGGCGCCAGACCTGCGGGTCAATCTGCACCTTGCCAAGAATCAGGCCACGGTATCGCTGGATGCCAGCGGAGAGCCGCTGGACCGGCGCGGCTGGCGTCTTGACCGCAACGCCGCCCCCCTGCGGGAAACCCTGGCAGCAGCTATCATGCTGCACACCGGCTGGAAGGGCGCGGTGCCGCTTATGGACCCGATGTGCGGTTCCGGTACCCTCTTGCTTGAGGGGGCTGCAATCGCCTTGGGGCAGCCGGCCGGGGCCGGCCGGGAGTTCGGTCTGATGCGGTGGCGTGATTTTGACCGCCGGCTGTGGCAACAGGTCGTGCAGGAAGAGGGGCAGGGTGTTGTGGACAGCCTGGCCGTACCGGTGCTCGGATTCGATCAGGACCCCAAGGCGATCATCGCCTGCCGTGAGAACGCCCGTCGTGCTGGCCTGGAGTATATGGTCGCCTTTGATCGACGGTCGTTCGAGGAGACTGCACCAAGCGGACACGAGGGGGTGCTGGTGATGAACCCTCCCTACGGTCTGCGGATGGGTGAAAAAAGAGAGTTGGAAGCGCTCTACCGCAAGATTGGCGAGGTGTTGAAGCGCCGTTTCACTGGTTGGACCGCCTACCTCCTGGCCGGTGACCTCGAACTGGCCAGGCTGGTGGGGCTCAAGCCTGCCCGCCGTTTCGTACTGTTCAACGGACCGCTTGAATGCCGCCTGCTGCGGTATGAGTTGTACTAACCGGCGATACCGTACCGTTTCATCTTGCGCCAGAGGGTGGTCTTGTTGATTCCGAGCAGGTGGGCCGCCTCCTGTTTCCTGCCGTTGCAACTCCTCAATATCTTGATGATGTGTTCCCGTTCGGCGGCATCCATGCTGACCGGCTCCCTCTCCATCGGGGCGTCGCCTGCTGTGTCGCTGCCCACCAGCAGGCTGTGAGCGGTGAGCTCCGTGCCGGTTTCGAGAATCATGGCCCGTTCGATGATGTTTTCCAGTTCCCGAATGTTACCGGGATAGCGATAGGCCGCAAGGAGCCGTTGCGCCTCGCCGTCTATCCCGCGGATCTGCGGATTGATCGAACGATGCCGCTCAAAGAAGTGGTCGGCCAGGAGCAGGATATCCTCAGGTCGCTCCCGCAACGGTGGGATCGTCAGCATTATTACACCCAGGCGGTAATAAAGGTCAGGCCGAAAGCGTCCTAGACGTGATTCAGCCTCCAGGTCCTGGTTGGTGGCGGCGATGATTCGACTGTCAACCGGCACCGGCGTCCCGCCCCCCACCCGCTGTATGGTGCGTTCCTGCAGTACGCGCAGCAGCCTGACCTGGAAGGAATTGCTGGTCGTCCCGATCTCATCCAGAAACAGCGTACCGCTGCTGGCCAGCTCAAAATAACCGATCCGTTTACTGTGAGCGCCGGTAAAGGCACCCTTTTCATGGCCGTATAGTTCGCTTTCAAGAACACCCTCGGCTAAGGCGCCGCAGTTGATCGGGACGAACGGTTGTTCGCGCCGTGGCGACCAGTGGTGAATCGCCCGTGCCACCAGTTCCTTGCCAACGCCGGTCTCGCCCTGGATCAGAACGGTGCTGTCGGTGCGCGCCGCTCGTCGGGCAAGTTCCAGCACTTGGAGCATCCGGGGGTTGCGGGTAAGGGGCATGCCCTGTTCTTGGTTACGGCGGTAGCAGCTGATGGTCTCCTCGAGATGCCGTTCCTTCAGGGCACGATTGATTCGTAACAGGACATCGTCAGGGTCAAACGGTTTGGCGATGAAGTCATAGGCGCCTTGCTTGATCGCCATCACCGCGCCTTCCAACGAGGAATGTCCGGTAATCACAAATACCAGCGCCTGGGAGTCAAGCTGTCTGATCCGGCGCAACAGTTCGAGGCCATCCATGCGGGGCATGGTCAGGTCGGTCAGTATCACCTCGGCCCCGAGGCGGCGAAAATGTTCCAACGCCGCTTCGCCGTGGTCAAAGCTGTGCACCTCAAAGTCGGGCCCCAGCATGCGTGTCAGGATACGGCAGGTGAGGGGATCGTCATCGACTACCAAGGCGCGTATCATGGGGTGTCTCCGCTCGGTGCGGGCAGGATCACCGTAAAGGTCGTGCCGTGTCCCGCCGTTGAATTGACCTCGATGGTGCCGCCCAGATTGCTGATGATGCCGTAGCTCACCGACAGCCCCAGGCCGGTCCCTTGGCCTACCTCCTTGGTGGTAAAAAACGGGTCGAAAATCCGTTCGAGGTGTTCTGCCGCAATGCCGTTGCCGGTGTCGTGGAAGGCAATGGCGAGGCGGTTTTGGACATGCCGTACGGTGATGTCAATGCAGCCTCCGGGTGCGGCATCAATCCCGTTGAGCAGGAGGTTGACGAATACCTGGCGCAGCTGGTCTCCGTCAACGGTCAACAAGGGGAGTGGCGGCGGTTCATCAAACCTGATCCCGACCAGTTGTTTATCGGCCCGCAGTCTGACTAGGGAGAGGGCCTCATGCAACAACAACAGCGGATCGTGCGGGGCCAGCCGTGGTGACGAGCGACGGGCGAAGCTGAGCAGGCCGCCGATGATGCCGCTGCATTTGCCGGCCTGGTCGGCAATATCGTCCATGTCGGCCATAAGGGTGGAACGGTCGCATCTGCCGTGCTCGATCTCCTTGCGGCTCAACAGCGCCAGCGCCTTGATATTTCCTAACGGTGTATTCAGCTCGTGGGCCAGTCCGGCTGCCATTTCACCTACCGATGCCAGTTTTTCGGTGTTGCGGATCTGCTCTTCCACCCGTACCCGATCTTCTGCGTTCTGCTGGAGGGCATCGGCCATCCGGTTGATCTCATCAGCCAGAAAGCCTACCTCGTCGGAGCCGGGAGGGGTGATCCGCTCCTCGGGGTGGCCCCCCATGCGGCGTACCCCTTCAATGACCGTCTGGATTGGCCGGGTGAGTGACCGGGCGAAAAAGAGGGAGACCGCCGTGGCAATCACCACTACCACCAGGGCCCAAAGCGCCGAAAGGCGGCCAATGGTGCTCAGCGGGCCGAGAAAGAACGATGTGCGTGCATTGACCACAACGACCCAGCCACGGTCGGCGCTGCCATAGGGCGAGTAGTAGGCATGGGCCAGGATATCGTTGCTGCGCGGGTCACTGGTGACACCATGATCGGTGCTCATCCAGCCAGCGGTGATCGAGGCGGGATAGTCGTTGAATACGGTACGATGGCTGCCGGTCTGATCGCCAAACTGACAGGATCTATCCTGATGGAACAGGTAGATGCCGTTACGGTCGTTATCCGTGCGGTTTCGTTCCACCAGAAACGCGCTCCCCTCGGCCTTGTCGATAAGGCGATTGATCATGCGGCCGGCCTGCTCGCCCCACACGTTGATCATCAAGATGCCGACCCGTCTGCCATCAGCCAGTGTTAACGGCACGGCAAAGCGGACCATGGCCGGACAGAAGCCTTCCTCACCTTCTACTTTGCCCCGCTCCAGGTTGGATATCAGTATGCCACCGTCCGGCAGCCTTACGGCGGCACGGAAAAAAGGACGATCAGCAACCGAATGGACTGACGGGAACCGGTACGGTGGCCGTGGGGGGCCGGTGGCGGGGATCAGGGCCCCTTCCTTGACCTTGACCAGGACATTGCCCTGCAGGTCGACCAGACGGATCGCCTGGAGGCTGCTGTCCAAGCGTTGCCAGCCCAGAAAGCTGCGCTCCAGTTCGCGGAGCGCCCGTGCCTGGCGGAGGTGATCCTGGTGTCCAACCGCATGGCAGAACTCACGTATTTCAGGTGTTGCAGCCATAGTCAGCAGGGTGCCCCGTGCGTGTTCCACCAGCTCGGCCAGTCTGACGGCCGAACGGTTTGCCAGGCTGCTGACCTGGCGGGTGGCGTTGGCTTCAAGGATATGGGCGGTGGTAGCGATCAGCAGGAGCGAAAAGGTAAGCAGTGAGGGGACGGCCACTCCCAGTAGGGCGATGAGGGCCTTGCGACGTATGTCGAGGCGGTACATGGCAGCTCCATTGGTGCAAAATGCACCGCTAGGGGGGAGGGATACTCCATTTTCGGTGCATATTGCACTGAAGACACTGTAGGCCATTTGCGACCAAGGGCGCAACCCTTTTCATTCACTGGCTTTTTCAAAAAGGCATGGTATGTGTAATGGTGTCTGCTTCGTGTAGGACTCATCATCAGGAGGAGGACGCTATGAAGACAGTGCTTGCTGGATTGCTGATGCTGGCGATGGCCGTTGTGGCCTGGGGAGGTGATGCCGGATCCGGCTGCGTTACGTGTCACAGCGACCGGGCGAAGCTGAAGGAACTGGGAGGCGAAGCGATGTACCTCGATCCGGCCCAGGTCGATCGTGAGGTGGGCATGAAAGGCAAACCGACCTGTGTTGATTGCCATCTGGGTAATCCCCGGGCGGTTGACAAGGTTGACGCCCACAACGGGATGCTGGCCCCGTTTTTAATGGTAGCCGGCAAGAAGTACAAGGGACAGGCCGTCTCCCGTGAAACAGCGGGGGCTCTGCAACCGTTGGTGCCGAAGGGACACGGTATCGGCACCATGATCCCCAAAGGTGATCCCAAAAAACTTGAGGCGGCCGGCATCAAGAAGATCATCGACATCCAGTGGCATGATCGTGACCCGGAGACCATGGCCTATGCCCCCAAGGTGGCAGAGCAGACCTGCGGTCGTTGCCATGCCAAGGAGGTCAAGGACTATAATCATTCCGGCAAAGGACTGTTGAAGTATCAGCGCGCCTTCCGCAGCTGGTCGGAAAAACAGCCCGGCCCGCAAAATTGCGGCATGTGGCCCGGACAGAACGAAGAGGGACTGCGCAAAGAGACGGCGGTCCCCTATACCAAGGCGATGAACGGCGCCATGGAACGCGCCTGTAATATCTGCCATCCCTCCTGCAACGATTGCCATTTCAAGCCGGTGGCCAACAAAGGGACCCATGCCTTCGGCATGCCGGATACCCAGAGCTGTTATGGCAGCGGCCGGGCCAGCATCTGTCATGCCGGACCGATGGACCGTCGCCGGGGGGCCGGCTATGTGCGCGGCGAGTACGCCTTCCCGGCCAATCTACCACAGGGGGCCCATATCAAGGCCGGCCTTGAATGTCTTGACTGCCATAAGCCGGTCAATCATCAATTTGGCCATCTGGCCGCCGATGATGCCCGCAATGCCTGCAAAAACTGTCATAGCGCCATTGTACAGGCGGTGCAGAGTTCGGCCCACAAGAGGGTTGACTGCGCATCCTGTCATATCACCGTGTCCGGGGCGTATCAATACACCTTCTGGGGGCAGGGACATTTCTTCGGGGTCGAGACGCCCTATGGCAAGCACAAGGAGTACTATGGCACCCGCGATCTGCCGACCATTATCAAGAACGCCTCAGGACGTTTCATTCCGGTCAAGCCGTACCCCATGGCGGTGCTCAACCAGACTCGAGATCTGGCCCCCACCGGTCTGCTGTTCCGGGCCATACCGCAACGTAGCATACCGGGTGATCCACGCATCGGCGAGCCGTTGACCTTTGAGGTATCCCGTTCAGTGACGGAGGTAAATGATGCCTATATCGTGGTGGGCACCCGCAATGACCTGCCCGGCGGCAACAAGGCGATACTGTGGATTCAGATGGACAAGCTGAGTCACGCCCTGGGTAAACCGCGCAGTTGTGGCAGCTGCCACGACAGTAAAACCCAATTGGGCAGGTCGGAGTGGCGCTACTTCGAGGAGCGCGATGTGACCAGACCGTTTACGGGGAGTTATACGATCGTTGCCGACAGGAACGGCATCCGTTTTACCAACCAGAAATGGGAACAACCGGCCCTGGCTCCCAACCGTGCGGTGCAGGATATCGCCCCCTTTGCGGTGCTGCCTCCTACGGCCTGGGACGTGAAAGGGATCAACTTTGAGTTGCCGTATAACAAAAAGCGTACCGATGCGGCCAGAAAGGAGCTGGCACGTTTCCTGGCCGAACTTGACAGACGCAAGGATGACCCACGGGTGCCCGAGATTCGCGCCGTGGCCTACCACAACCTGGCCATGGCCAGGAAGATGCTGCGTTCCGGGAAGTAGCAACGCGGTGCGTTGCAGGTAGCACAAGAAGGCGGCCACTCCGAAGGGGGGGGGGCGCCTTGATTCTGACAGCAGGTGCCGATGGCGCTATCTGACCAGTTTATGGCAGAATAGGCAGCGAAATTTTGGGGGGTGGTTGGGGGGCATCTTGACGCCGAACTGTTGATGGCACGGCTCGCAGAGCTGCTCGGCATCCTTTTTGGCAGGTCTGAAGAAGGCCTTTTTGAAGAACGAGGCATCCGGGCCGGGTGCGTTTTTATAGGCCTCTTCATAGACCGGGTTGTGAATCGGGTCATCGGGGACCGGTTTGGTCTTTTCCTTGCCGGAGATGGCGATAAAGGTGGCCAGCACCACCGCAAGTACGGCAATAAAAAGCCAATCCCGTTTTTCAAGTTTCATGACAGGTCCTACTCCTTGATGAAGCTAAAGTAGACGATCACCGCGCCGATTCCCAAGCCAAAGCCGACAAACGGCAGGACGGTCTTCAACCCCAGTTCTTCGCCGGGGGCAGGCAGGGCGAAGCGCACCATCACGATCAGCGCAAGCAGGAAAAAGACTGTCAGCAGGACCGTCTTGGAGCGCTTGTATATGCCGAAGAAAATCAGGCCACAGGTGATCAGCAGAAAGGCCCAGTTGGTGAATATCTGGTGCAGGGTCAGGTGCTGGATGGTGGTCATCAGGTTCTGGGTCTCAAAAGGACGCAGGGCCTCGGCGGTCTTGTCGATCAACTCCTGTTTTTCCATGGTGCCTCCCAGGGGACAGTCGCATCATGCTAGCTCAAAATAGGCGGTCCAGCAAGCATGATCAGTCAGCTGATAAAATCCATCACCTTGTTCAGGAAGGATTTTTTCATGGGATGGGCCTCTTCGCCACTGATCTTTGCAAACTCCTCCAGCAGTTCCTTCTGCTTCTTGTTCAGGTTGGTCGGTGTCTCCACCTTGATGATCACCAGTTGGTCGCCGCGACCATAGCCCTGCAGCGAGGATATCCCCTTGTTCCGGAGTCGGTATATCTTGCCTGATTGGGTGCCGTCGGGGATCTTCATGGCCACCTTGCCATCCAGGGTCGGCACCTCTATCTCGCAGCCCAAGGCCGCTTGGGCAAAGCTGACCGGTATCTCGCAGATCACGTTGTCATCTTCACGTTGGAAGAGGGGATGGTCCTTGACGCTGATCGCCACGTACAGATCGCCGTTGGGGCCGCCTTTCACCCCCTGGCCCCCTTCGCCGGACAGCTTGAGCCGGGAACCGGTTTCCACACCGCCCGGCACCTTGACCGACAGGGTCTTGGTATCTTTAATGCCACCTTTGCCACGGCATTCCGGGCAGGGATTATCCACCACCTTGCCTTCGCCGTTGCACTGGCCGCAGGTCTTGCTGACGCTGAAAAAGCCCTGCTGATAGCGTACCTGGCCTGCGCCGCGGCAACTGGGGCAGATCTTCGGTTCGGTGCCCGGCCTGGCGCCGGAGCCGTTGCAGGCGCTGCAGCGCTTGACGTAGGGTACCTCTATCTTCTGCTCGCAGCCGAAGGCGGCCTGTTCAAAGCTGATCTCCAGGTTGTACAGCAGATCATCGCCCCGGCGCCCCTGGGCGCGGCGGCCGGCGCCACCGCCGAAGATGTCGCCGAAGATGTCATTGAAGATGTCGCCGAAGGGGGAGCCTGCCCCGAAACCGCCAAAACCGCCGCCGCTGAAGCCCCCGCCGGAGAGACCGGCGTGGCCGAATTGGTCGTACTGGGCGCGTTTTTGCGCATCGGAGAGTACTTCGTAGGCCTCGGTCGCCTCTTTGAAGCGCTCTTCGGCCTCCTTGTCGCCGGGGTTTTTGTCAGGGTGGTGTTGGATGGCCAGTTTGCGGAAGGCCTTCTTGATCTCGGCCTCGGAGGCGTTCTTGTGAACCCCGAGGACCTCGTAATAATCGCGTTTTTCGCCGTTTGCCACAGGTTGGATTCCTTGTCGTTAGTTGCATACAGGTGTAGGGGCGGCCCAAGGGACGCCCCTACGCAACTGCATGAATACAAAGAGGGTGCAGAATTATTTTTTATCGTCCTTCACTTCTTCAAAATCAGCGTCCACTACCTTGTCATCCTTGGGCTTTGCTCCGCCCGCCTGTTGCTCGCCCTCGGTCTGGTGCCCTGCGGTCTCTGCGCCGCCCTCGGTCTGTGCCTTGGCGTACATCGCCTCGGCCAGTTTGTGGGCTGCCTGGGCCAGTTCATCGGTGGCCTTCTTTATCACCTCGGCGTCTTCGCTGTCCATCAGCTTTTTGAGGTTTTCGATCTTGTTCTCGATAGTCCCTTTGTCCACCGCATCCACCTTGTCGCCCACCTCTTTCAGCGACTTCTCGGTGTTGTAGATCATCGAGTCGGCCTGGTTGCGGGCCTCGATGGCCTCGCGCTTCTTCTTGTCCTCGGTAGCGTGCGACTCGGCGTCCTGCACCATCTTGTCGATCTCCTCCTTGGAGAGGCCGGAAGATGCGGTGATCCGGATCGACTGTTCCTTGCCGGTGCCCAGGTCCTTGGCCGAGACATGCACGATGCCGTTGGCATCGATGTCGAAGGTCACCTCGATCTGGGGTACGCCGCGGGGGGCCGGGGGCAGGCCGGTCAACTCGAAGTTGCCCAGGGTCTTGTTGTCCCGGGCCATCTCGCGTTCACCCTGCAGGACGTGGATTGAGACTGCCGGCTGATTGTCGGCCGCAGTGGAGAATACCTGGGATTTGCGGCAAGGGATGGTGGTGTTCTTCTCGATCAGTTTGGTCAGCACACCGCCCAAGGTCTCAATCCCTAGGGAAAGCGGGGTTACGTCCAGCAGCAGCACATCCTTGACATCGCCCTTCAGCACGCCGCCTTGGATACCGGCGCCGATGGCCACCACCTCGTCCGGGTTGACGCCCTTGTTGGGGGTCTTGCCGAAGATGTCCTCAACCCGTTTCTGTACCGCAGGCATCCGGGTCATGCCGCCCACCAGGATCACCTCGTCGATCTCGGAGGCCGACAGGCCGGCGTCCTTGATAGCCATACGGCAGGGGCCGTCCAACCTGCGCAGCAGGTCGTCGCACAGCGACTCCAGCTTGGCGCGGGATAGTTTCAGGTTCAGGTGTTTCGGGCCGCTGGCATCGGCGGTGACAAACGGCAGGTTGATGTCGGTCTCCATGGAGCCGGACAGCTCGCACTTGGCCTTCTCTGCGGCCTCTTTCAGGCGCTGCAGGGCCATCTTGTCGCCGCGCAGGTCGATCCCCTGGTCCTTTTTGAACTCGTCGGCGATCCAGTCGATGATCTTCTGGTCGAAGTCCTCGCCCCCCAGGAAGGTGTCGCCGTTGGTGGACTTCACCTCGAACACGCCGTCGCCCAGCTCAAGGATCGAGATATCGAAGGTGCCGCCCCCAAGGTCGAACACGGCGATCTTTTCGTCCTTCTTTTTGTCCAGACCGTAGGCCAGGGCGGCTGCGGTCGGCTCGTTGATGATCCGCAGGACGTTTAAGCCCGCGATCTTGCCGGCGTCCTTGGTGGCCTGGCGTTGGGAGTCGTCGAAGTAGGCCGGCACGGTGATCACCGCGTCGGTGACCGTCTCACCCAGGTAGTCCTCGGCGGTTTTCCTCATCTTCTGCAGCACGATGGCCGAGATCTCGGGCGGCGAATACTTCTTGTCGCGCACATCCACCCAGGCGTCGCCGTTATCGGCCTTGACGATTTTAAAGGGAGAGATGGCGATATCCTTCTGCACCGCCTCGGTCTGGAACTTGCGGCCGATCAGACGCTTGATGGCAAATAGGGTGTTCTCCGGGTTGGTGACCGCCTGACGCTTGGCCTGCTGGCCGACGATACGCTCACCGGCGTCGGTGAAGGCCACCATTGAGGGGGTGGTGCGGCTCCCTTCGGAGTTGGCTATGACAACCGGTTCACCACCCTCCATAATGGCGACGCAGGAGTTGGTGGTACCCAGGTCGATACCGATTACTTTGCTCATGGTTTCAATTCTCCTTCCGTGAGAGATACTGCTCTAAAAAGCAAGATAAGTAGTGACCCCCTGAAAGACAAGGGGCGGTTACATTTATTTTGGCTGACAGGCCACGGACACCATGGCTGGCCGCAGCAGCCGCTCCTTCAACAGGTAGCCCTTCTGAAACTCCTGGGCGATGGTGTTGGGGGGCTGCTCGCTGGTCTCCACCTGGCTCATGGCCTGGTGGAAGGCCGGGTCGAACAGGGTGCCGCAGCTTCCCTCCACGGCGCAGACGCCGTACTTCTTGAGGGCCGTCATCAGCAGGCCGTGGGTCATGCGGATTCCCTCCAGCAGTGCCGGCAAACCATCTTCATTGGCGTGTTCCAGCGCTCGTTCCAGGTTGTCAACCACCGGCAGGATCTCCTCGATGATCGACTTGACGCCGTAGTTGAGCAGTTCTTCCTTTTCGCGGGAAGCGCGCTTTTTGTAGTTTTCCAGATCGGCCCGTTCGCGCAGCAGCTTGTCCCAGTTTTCCCGTGCCTCTTGTTCCTTGGCGCACAGCGCCTCTTCGAGTTGGCTGATCCGCTCGTCCGGGGTCAGTTCGGCCTGTGGTTGTTCTGTAACGGCTTCCGTTTGGTGCTGTGTCTCTTCCATGATGGACTATCTTCCTTCTCTTCGTTTGTAGTCAGGCGTTATCTTATTCGTTGGTCAACAGGCGGCTCACCAGGCGGGCGGTGTAGTCGACGATCGGTATCACGCTTGAATAGCCCATGCGGGTGGGGCCGATCACGCCCAAAAGCCCGATGGTGTCGTTGCCGGTCAGGTAGGTTGAGGTGATCAGGCTCATGCCGGCCATCTGCTTCAGGGGGGTCTCGGCACCAATGAAGATCTGGACGCCATTGGCCTGCATGCAGCGTCCCAAGAGCTCCACCAGGCGTCCCTTTTCCTCAAAGGCCTCGAAGATTTCCCGCATCCTGCCCAGGTCGGTAAAGTCAGGCTGGTCGAGGATCCGGGACTGGCCGGCGATGAAGACGTCTTGGTCGGTATCGGGAAGCGCCTGCTGGGAAAGTGATAAGGCCCTGGTCATTAACTGGTCGTAACGGCTCTTTTCCGACTGCATCTCGGTCAGGATCTTTTGCCGGACCTGCTCAATGGTGAGCCCTTCCAGCATGCTGTTCAGATAGTTGGCCATCCGCACCAGTTCGTCGCCGGAAAAGTCCTGATCTGTCTCGATGATCCGGTTCTGCACCGCCCCGTTGCAGGAGACCAGGATCGTCAGCACCTTGCGGGGGCCCAGTTTGACAAATTCCATGTGACGGAACAGGCAGCTGGTGAAACGGGGGGCCACCACCAGGCCGGTGTAATTGGAAAGTGAGGACAGCGTCCGGCTGGTTTCACGCAGGAGGTCGGTCAGGTTGTTGCCGGTCTCGCGGTAGCGTTTCAGTATCTCCTTTTTTTCCTGGGCGCTGATCGGACGCAGCGACACCAGTGAATCCACATAGAAGCGAAACCCCTTTTCGGTGGGGACCCGGCCGGCCGAGGTGTGAGGGGAGGTCAAAAGCCCCAGCTCTTCCAGGCTGGCCATCACGTTGCGAACCGTGGCCGATGAGAGCGACATGGCGTGGCGCTGGGCAACGGCGCTACTTCCCACCGGCTCGGCCGTGGCGATATAGTCCTCGACGATCGCTTCAAGGATTTGTCTGCTGCGTTGTGATAGGCTGAGATCTACCACCACTCCCCCTGGTTAGCACTCGATTGTGATGAGTGCTAGCAGGTCACAAGGTAATCAGCGACCGTGGTTTTGTCAAGGTCATAGTGCCATGTCGCTGGGCGTGGTGAGGTGGTCGGGAGAGGGTAAATGGCTTGCCTGAGAAGGCTAAACAATATATATAGAATTGTTCTACATTATCGGGCGAGGTGAAGCTGGTGTCTTGGCGGGCAATTGGTATATTTGATTCAGGGGTCGGGGGGCTGACCGTGCTGCGGGAGCTGACCCGCGCGTTGTCTCAGGAGGATACCATCTATTTTGGCGATACAGCCCGGGTGCCGTACGGGACCAAGTCGCCGGATACGGTCATCCGTTATGCGCACGAAATCGCCTCGTTTCTGATGACCCGTGACATCAAGTTGTTGGTGGTGGCCTGCAACACCGTATCGGCGGTTGCGCTGCCTTCCTTGCGGCGATTGTTGCCGATCCCGGTGGTGGGGGTGATTGAACCGGGTGCCCGCCGGGCGGTGGAGGTAACCCGCAGTGGCGTCGTGGGGGTGATCGGTACGGCCGGCACGATCCGCAGTTCGGCTTACTCCCGGGCCATTAAACGGCTGAATCCGTCGGTGTCCGTTCTGGCCAAACCCTGTCCGCTGTTTGTCCCGCTGGCTGAAGAGGGGTGGATCGATAACGATATCGCCCGTCTGACCGCCCATCAGTATCTTGATGAACTGCGGGAGGCCGGGGTGGATTCGCTGGTGCTGGGGTGCACCCATTATCCCTTGCTGAAAAAGATTATCGCCGAGGTCATGGGGCCGCAGGTGGCGCTGGTAGACTCGGCTGAAGAGACCGCGCGTACCGTAGCATCCATACTACAGGAGAAAAAATTGTTACGGCCCGCCGCCGAACAGGGCAATCACCACTACTACGTAACCGATGTGCCCGCCGGTTTCATCAGGGTTGGCAACCGGTTTCTGGGGGGCAGGCTGGGGGATGTCTATCAAGTGTCGTTGGATGACGGTCGTCTGACAGACAAGGGGCAGGAGCCATGAAACGTTCTCGGCGGATAGGCGCTGATCTGGTGGTGCCGTTTGTGCTGCTGGCCGTTGTGTTTGGCGGGTTGGTGTGGCAGAAGTACCATGTGGCGTCACGACTGCCCACGGTGCCTCCGGGCCAACAGGGGCCGGCTGTAACGCAGAAGGTGATTCTGCTGTATGCCAACGATCAGGGGCAGTTGGTCCCCGAAGCGCGTGAAGTGGAGCGTTGCCAAGACCGCAATACCTGCCTGCGGGCCTTGCTGGAAGAGCTGTTCAGCGGGCCTATTTCAAACCTTGACAATGAGTTTCCGGAATGGACGACCATCAATGAGACCCGTATCGAAGGCGATCTGGCTATCGTCGATCTGGGGGCCGATTTTGCCGATGGGCTTGTGCCCGGCAGCTCGGCAGAGATGCTGGCCGTGTACGGCATTGTGAACACCGTTTGTGACAACCTGCCCGAGATTAAACGGGTACAGATCACTATCGACGGCAACCGACAGGCCCGGCTGCGTCATCTGGATCTGTCCAGCCCGCTTGAGCCTGATGCCGATCTGGAAGCCCCTGCGGCAGAGCCGGGGCCGAAAAGGAGTTGACGCGTTGCAACCATTTCTCGATGCAATACACCGGCAGACCCTGATCCTTGACGGCGCCATGGGCACCCTGTTGCAGGAGCGGGGGCTCAGACCCGGCCAATCTCCCGAGGAGCTCAATCTGACCATGCCCGAGGTGGTGGCCTCGGTGCATCGTGACTATCTGCAGGCCGGTGCCGATATCATCGTCACCAACACCTTTGGTGGCAGCCGTTGCAAACTGGAACACTTCGGCCTGGAAGGCCGGCTGGCGGAGATCAACGCCAGGGCGGTGGAGATCGCCCGTGCTGTTGCCGGTACCCAGGCCTACGTTGCCGCCTCCATCGGCCCTACGGGCCAGTTTGTGGAGCCGGTTGGCGAGGTCTCCTTCGACCGGATGGTGGCCGTATTTGCCGAACAGGCCCAGGCCCTGGCCACCGCCGGTGCCGACCTGTTCTCGCTGGAGACCTTCCTGGATATCAAGGAATGCAAGGCGGCGCTCCTGGCCTGCAAACAGGTGGCGCCCGAGCTGCCGGTGATCGCCATGCTGACCTTTGAAGACAATGGCCGTTCGGTGCTGGGCACCTCGCCCGAGGCGGCCGCCATTACCCTGACCGCTGCCGGCGCCGATCTGGTCGGTACCAATTGCGGGCTGGGGGTGGAGGGGATGTACGACCTGCTCCGGGCCATGCGGCGGGTCACCCCTCTGCCGCTGATCTGTCAGGCCAATGCCGGCCTGCCGCAGCTGGTGGACGGCAAGACCATCTTTCCCGCCAGCCCCACTGATATGACCGCCTACCACGACCGGCTGCTGGAGCTGGGGGTGCGGGTGATCGGCGGCTGCTGCGGCACCACACCGGCCCACATCAAGGCGATGCGTGATGGGCTTAAAGGCCGCCAACGAGCCTGGCAGGCCGATGAAAGCTCCCTGCCGCTGTTGCTTTCCAGCCGTTCCGGCTGGGCCGCCGTGGGCAAGGGAAATCCCACCGCCCTGATCGGCGAGCGGATCAACCCCACCGGCAAAAAGCTCTACACCCAGGAACTCCAGGAGGGCAAGACCGCCTATATCCGGCGCGAGGCCATGGAACAGTCCCAGGTCGGTGCCCACCTTTTGGATGTGAACGTCGGCGCGCCGGGTATCGACGAACCGGCCGCCTTGGAGCGGGCCGTATTCTGTGTGACCACCGCCGTCAATCAGCCGCTGGTGCTGGACTCCTCCAGCCCCAAAGCGCTGGAGGCGGGCTTGAAGGCCGCCGACGGCAAGGTGCTGATCAATTCGGTCAATGGTGAGCGTAAGAGCCTGCGCCGTATTCTGCCCTTGGCTAAAAAATATGGCGCTGCAGTACTGGGGCTTACCCTGGATGAAAAGGGCATTCCCGACACCGCCGAGGGGCGGCTGGCCATTGCCCGCCGGATTCGTAATGCCGCCCGACGCCTGGGGATACCCGATCGGGATGTCATCATCGACTGTCTGACCCTCACCGTCAGCGCCGAACAGAAGCGGGCCATGGAGACCCTACGGGCGATTCGTCTGGTCAAGCAGAAGTTGGGCCTGGCCACGGTGCTCGGGGTCAGCAATATCTCCTTCGGCCTGCCCCAGCGGCCATTGATCTCCTCCGCCTTCTTTGCCATGGCCATGGAGGCCGGCCTGGATGCGGCCATCATCAACCCCAAGGAAAAGGCGATGATGGATGCTTGGCGTTCGGCCCAGGTGCTGTTGAACCGGGATCCTCAAGCGGGGGCGTACATCGCCGCCTATGCCGGCGAGCAGCCTGCCGCAGCGGCGCCGGCGGCAACGGATGGGCCGCTGGCGGTCCGTGACCTGCTGGCCCGCGCCATCATCAACGGGGATAGGGAAGGGGTGGTCTCCCTGATTGAGCGGGCCCTGTCCGAAGGCCTGACACCGATGCAGGTCAGTAACGAGGGGCTCCTGCCCGGTCTGGAAGAGGTGGGGCGCCGCTTTGAGAAAAACATCGTCTTCCTGCCCCAGGTGATGCAGTCGGCAGAGACCATGCAGGCTGGCTTCAGTCGCCTCAAGCAGGAGCTGTCCGGTCAGCAGATGCAATCGCTGGGCCGGATTCTAATGGCTACCGTGGAGGGGGATATCCACGACATCGGCAAGAACATCGTCTGTACGCTGCTGGAGAATCATGGCTTTGAGGTGTTCGATATCGGCAAGAACGTCTCCGCCGCCACCATTGTCAAGAAGGCCTTGGAACTCAAAGTGGATGCGGTGGGACTCTCGGCTCTTATGACCACCACCATGGCCGAGATGGAGGTGGTCTTGAAGAAACTTAAGGCCGCGGGGGTGCGTACCTTCACCATGGTGGGGGGCGCGGTGGTCTCGCAGGACTATGCCGATCGGATCGGTGCCGACCTGTACGCCAAGGATGCCATGGAGGCCGTGGCGAAGATCAAGAAGTTGCTTAAGAACTAAGGGTTGCGGAGATATCACCATGCTGCTCGGCTATAACCACAACGTCACGTACAAGGGCGAAGTCTTCCATATCCAGACCGAAGACAGCGGGATCAAGAACCCTCACATTATTACCCTGCTGTACCGCGAAGGGGTTATTCTCTGTTCCAAGAAGACCAGCTACGCCGACATCCTCAAGATCGATACCTTGGAGGCGGTGGTTGAGGATCTGATGAAGGAACAGCACAAGGAGATGATGCGTCGCCTGAAAAGCGGCGAATTTGATGAACGTGCCTTTCCAGACAAGCAGAAAGCTGAACCGGTCACCGAACTGAAGGAAGAGGCAACGATCAGTGAACCGCCAGTTCTCGTTCCCTCGGAGCCGCTCGCTACAATCGATCTCCTTTTTCAGGAACCGGTCGTACCAGCGGGTAGTGAACAACCCGCGGCCAGTCCGCAGAAAGCGCCTGAACCCAAAAAGGAAGAAGCAGTCAGTCTGGATGCCGCTATTCTCAATTTTTTCGGAGCCTCAAAATAGCGCTTCGGGTGTCACTGACACTAAAAAAATATTGACAAGCTGTAGCTGGTTTTGCTATACAATTCATCTCTTCACGCGGGAATAACTCAGTGGTAGAGTGCAACCTTGCCAAGGTTGAAGTCGCGGGTTCGAATCCCGTTTCCCGCTCCATTAAAAAGATAGAGGGATTAGATAGTTAGGCTTGATGATCCCCAGACTGTACCCGGTACTGCCCCCAAAAGGTACCGGGTTTTTCTGTAGCGCGCAAAATGATTTGGAAGTAATTGTGAGCGGTTTGGAAGTAAAGAAGTTTATCGAAGCGGGGGTGTGAAGGGGTGTTTAAAGCCCCTTTTATACCCCCTATTTTTTACCAGTTTTTGATGATCAATTCCTGCCTATTTTGACCCCTACCGTTACCCCCGACCGTGTACTTGATTGAGGTGGTTTCCATGGGTAGCCCTTTAAAGGTTTTCCGCATGTCCGGGTGGTCGTTAATACTCAGGATAGCCCGGCCTTTTATCGACCTCAGCATTTCAGCCATGTGCTCATATTGATCGATGCCGAAGGGTACGCCATACCCCTCGGTCTTCCAGTAGGGAGGGTCAAGGTAGAAGAGCGTGGCGGGCCTGTCGTATTTATCTATACACTCTTGCCAGTTTAAGTGTTCAATGCAGCACCTTGAGAGCCGGAGGTGTGCCTGGCTGAGGTCTTCCTCAATCCGCAGCAGATTGAGCCTGGGAGGGCTGGTAGCCGAAGTCCCAAAGGTTTGGCCCTTTACCTTGCCACCAAAGGCCATCTTTTGCAGGTAGTAGAACCGCGCAGCCCGCTGAATGTCGGTAAGTGTATCGGCCGGGGTGATCTTGAGCCATTGGTAGATCTGCCGCGAGACCAGCGCCCAGCGGAATTGCCGAATAAACTCATCCAGGTGGTGTTGCAACACCCGGTAGAGGGTGATTAGGTCGTTGTTACAGTCGTTAATCACCTCGACGTCAGATATTGGTTTGAGAAAGAACAGGGCGGCCCCACCGGCAAACGGTTCAACGTAGCAGGTATGGGCCGGGAACATCGGTAAAATCTGCTTTGCCAGGCGACGCTTGCCGCCAATCCATGGTATTATGGGCTGATGCATGTGAGCCTCTCCTTGTTGGTAGATGGAGTTTGTGATAGGCTCCCCGTGCTCTGATCGGAGCGGGGCAGCCTTGGTTGGCTCACTGCGACGGCAGTGGGTCGGCGGCCGGCCGGTGTTACCGCACCGTCCGGTCGCTGTCTCTTCTGTTTATGGTTTCCAACCCCCCTCAATATCAGCGATTTCAGCCGCAGTAAGCTGTTCCCCACGGTCGGTCACCAGCGTTGCGGCGCAGTGGCCGGGGTCAATCGTTTCCAGTAGTTTACAGAGCGCAACTGCCCACCATGTATGGCGCCGGTAGGCCGCCTTGGTGGCCATGGAGCTGATGTACTCATCCACCCAGTTACCCAGGGTGGCGTTGCCCACCAGATCGTACCCCTTAGCAATATTCCATGCCCGATTAGGCCCCAAAAAACAGGCAGTAAGCATCCACAGCAGCGACACTACCGCGCAGATCAGGCACACCAGCCAAATAATGATCAAGGCCAGCGTACGTTTCACACCGGCCACCCGGTGGTGATATCGTAGGCCTTGATTGCATCAATGGTAGTTAGGGCATTGATAGCATCGGAGTGAACCTTCTCCTGGGCGAAGCACGCACGCACTCGCGTAGCCACCGCCTGGGCAATCGGTTGAATCTGCGCCAGCGTCACCACGGCCCAGCCGTTAGCTGCCTTCCACGGGGTATCAGGGATCATCCCGCCTTGCAGCGCAGTTAATGCACTGTTGAGTTGTGCCTGGCTTTCGCGGTCGGTTTTGATGATAGAACCGCCTACCGTCGTACCCGCAGTTTCCACGGCAAAGCGCTTGGCAGCCAGATCAGCCAGCTTGTTGGCTTTAACATCGGCGAAGGTTGGAGCGGGCGGGAACACCGCCACCGGAAAACCCTTGGCATCGGCCTGAATTTTGGCCCCGGCAGATTGATCGGTCAGCAGTTGTGTATATTGTGCTGTCGTGATTTCTATAGCATCTGAGGGGATGCCATCTTTGTTAATTACCGCATCCAAAAAACCTTGTTTAGATTGTGAGTAAAGCATAAATCCTCCTTAATAACCTACTGCAACCCACCGTACGGTGGCGGCACCACTATAATCAACCATTAATTGTATTTGTGAGTTAGACAGCGCATTTGTATTCACTCGGCCAAGTGTTCCCGCACTGTTTGACATGGACGCCACATTCTGCAGCGCATTATTAGGGAAAGTGACCGGATAGTTAATTGTTCTAAAGGTGTTTGCTACCCAAGACGCATCACCTAAAACCCCCCACTGGAATATCACTCCACCCAGCCACGACGGAAATTTGATGTACCCATTAGTTGTCAGACTGATTGCAAACCCAGCCTTGGTAGCCAGCGCACTCAATGCGTTATACAGTCGCCCTGATGTCACAATCTTACTTGTGTCGGTCCCGGCCTGTACCTCAGTGTCAGTAGCAATACCGTACCCTGACACCAACATATACGCCGCGCCGGTGTAGATAACCGTTACCATTTGCCCTGCTACGATTGCCCCGGCTGGCAGATCGCTGCCGTCCATCTGTTTAATGGCTACCGCAGCCAGTCCGTTTACTGCCAGCGTTGATGCCCCGGTGTTTGCGGTGAGAGCCTTGAATACGATGGGCATGCCGGTCACATGGGCCGTCAGGGCGGGGGTCAGGGCAATGGCGTAGGCGTTGGCCGCGCCGGTGTCGGCGGCATAAAGAATGGGGGCGGAGCCGTCGGCGTCGGCTCCATCATGCCGGTGGTTTTGCATCCCGTTGAGGGCCGCCGCCGTAACGATGGTGCCCAGTATGCCCTGGGAGGGGTTGCCATCACTAAATACTGTTTTTGCCATAGGTATCTCCTCTATGCGTAGACAAACTGCAGATAGACATCAGCCGGTTTCAGATCGTTAAACAGGTCCTCCAGGGCATTTGCGGCGGGCCACCAGGTCAGTTGCTCGCCTGCGGCCGACTGGCCTGACCGGAAATTATAAATCGGGGTACCGGTTACGCTCACCTGCCACACCCACCAGACATCGGCGACATACAACGGGTCGCCGGAGCGGCTCCAGCCAGCCATAAAAGGGTTCAGGTGGGTGATGGTGATGGTGAATCCCATGGTGGCCGCCAGAGCCACAAAGAAGGGGGCTTTGATATCGCCCAGGGCGCGCAGTTTGTTGATTATCCGGTCCCGCCTCAGTTGCACCGGATCACCGGCCACCGGTGCCACGCCGCAGACCCGCTCCCAATCAGCCAGCAGATCGGCCGCGCCATCCGGGAACAGCTCCGCCAGCAGGTCGATCGCCGACTGCTGGGCTGTATCAAGGATTGTCCCATCCAGCTCCAGATCCTGCGCAAATACGCCATCAATCTGGGCAGGAAAGAGCAGTTTGAGGGCATCGGCGTTACGCAACATTGATCACTCCAGGCCGAATCAGTTGTGAGGTGGTGGGCAGCACGTTGGCTGCCGGCACGGTAATGCTGCTGTCATCGGCACCGTTGCTGGTAGCAATGCTGGCTAATTGGGTCAAATAGAGCGGCTGGCCTGGCACCAGGCTTTTAAGGTACGCGGTGACCTCAGTAATGATTTGCGGCTTGTTGGCGGCCGTACCCACTACGGTCATGGTGACATCTTGGGTGAGGATCGCCGGTGCCGACACCCGCAGCGTTTTGACGTGGGTCGGCATTAGATCAACGATATAGGCCCGCACCGAATCGAGTAGTGCTTGAGCAGGTATCTCGCTGCCGGTGGTGACCGCATCGGCAACGATAATCAAATCCACGGTCCCCAGGCCCTGCCCCAGTGGGATGCACCAGGCCGCCGCCACGCCCTGGATATCCTTTGCCCATTTAACGTAATCATATTTATTGCCGCCGGCCGGTGGACGGCGGATATAATCCAGGAGCCGAGCAAGCAACGCTGCGTCAGTTTCTCCCACCTTTCGCACCAGGCCGCGAATATTGGCGTGATGTTCCAGATTATCGGTATCAGCCTGATCAGGAAACACCTGCCGGGCGATCCAGTTTTGATACTGATACAAGCCCCAGGTGGCCGAGGCATACCCGGCTGCCTTCATGTAGGCCAGGCTGCCCTGTGAGACATCAACGCCAGGGAAGATGTTTTGAAAGTCGCGCAGGATGCCTGCCAGGATTTCATCAAAGCTGGGGGTTAGGTATGGCATCAGACCACCTCGCGGAAGGTTGTAAAGGAAATGCTGCGACCATCGGCCTGCTGAACCTGTACGGCTATTTTAAGCCGGTTCAGATCTTGGCTTCGGTCGCGCTCGGTTAGTACCTCAATGTTTGTTGCCCGGCCGGTATCCAGCAGCCACTGCAGGGCCTGCAAACAATCCTGTCGAATCAGCCGGGCGGTTTGTGGGGTGTTTTTCAGCCGTTCACGACGAGGCATGCCAAAGGTCGGGCGATGGAACCAAGTGCCCTGGATTACCGTTAACGACAACCAGACGTTGTTCAACAAATTGGTGCACTGATCGAAACTCATATCGGCAGTACCAGTCTGATTGTCTATGATGAGTGAAAAGTCCATCAGGTCGCCTTTGTCACGCTGGTGGCGCAGTTTGCCAGGGTAAGTGCGGTATTCGGCGTGCCGCTGTTGCCGCCACCGGTCTGCACGCCGCTATGGGTATGGCCGTTAAACAGGGCCAGTACCCGCTCGTCGATCAAGGCCCGCAGATTGGCCCGATCACCACCCAGGTTGATCAGCGGGCTGGTGATGGTGGCGCTGGTGGAGGCCGTCACCTGGGCCACCTTGGTTATGACGTTCACCTGCTCGCCGCCATCGATCTCGATGATCCGGCCACGCTTGAGGTGGATCTTGTCCCCCTCGTCGGTGTAGAGCGCCACCTCGCCATTAACCAGGCTGATTCGGTAACGGCGGTCATCGGAGGCGATCATTACAATATGGTTGCCATCGCAGATCAGCACACCCTCTGAGCCGGCCAGGGGCCGCGATGTGAACCCGTAGTGCTGCAGGTATTCGCGGTCGTCAATGGTCTCACCCGGTCGACCGGCCGCTGAAAACCGTTTAATGACCCCTTCAACAACACTTGAAATGAGGGCACGGATCATCAGTGTGCCTCCATGATCAGGCCGGGCGGCCCCAGCTTGATGGTGGTGGTAACGCCTGCCGTCTTCGACAGTTCCAGGGTGCGGCCATAGATCAGGTACACGCCGTCAATGCCCAGGATGTCGTCCTTTACCCGGCACAGTTCATTGATCTGCCAGTTGCGGCCGTTCTGCGAGTGGCCCGGCACGGTGTAGGTCAGGTGGTAGCCTTCATGGCGCTGCTTTTCCAACAGGAACCGGGCGTGCAGCGCCGGGCTCTGGGCGTCGTTGTTGTCCTTGGTGACATAGGGCTTGCGGAACGGGAACGTCGCGTCGTCGGCCGTGCCCTTGGTGCCGATGCTGGCGGCCGTGATATCGTCGTGCCCCTGCTGTTGGCCGATCACCGTCACCCGGCTGAAGCGTTTGGAGATATCATCCACCTCTTCGGCGCTCTTGGCGTTGTTCGTTGCGCCATCGCGCGACATGGTGATGGAAAAGAGCGCCTCACCCTTGGCGCGGGGCCGTCCGAATACCATGGTGCCGTCCGGCATGGCCCAGAACATCAGGCCCCGGCTGGCAGCGTAGGTCTTCAGCACCTCGAACACCGTCATGCCGGGCGTGATCCGGGCCATGCGCTGGGCCGTTTCCATAAAGCCGGCCAGGGGGTTGTCAACCGTCTTGCGCTTGCCGCGCAGCTTGCCCTTCAGCTGGGCCGCCTCGTCCTGGTAGATGATCTGTGAGCGGTTGATGAACGGGATATCCTTGAGCAGCATCGCGGCCAGATCGGACAGCTTTTTGCCCTGCACCGTGGGGAAGGTCTCGCAGTGGCTGTCCACCAGCAGACCCATCAGGTCGCGGCCCTCCACGGTCAGCTTCAGACCTGCCTTGTCATAGCTGCGGACCCGTCGATCGATGATGCCGGTCAACTCCAGTTGATCGTTGACATGCAGCTCGCAGCGCTGCCCGGATTTGATGATGGTCTCAGGCTTGGCCAGCTCCAGGGTAAAGGCGTCATCGGCCGTGTAGATATCGGCCTCGATCTTGTAGGAGAGGAAATTTTCGATCCGACGGTTGTCGATGTGCAGGGCGATGCTATCGGACATAGATCAGCACCTCACCGCCCGCCACATTAGGGTTGATCACCGTTGGATTGAGGGCCAGCAGTCGTTCGGCCGTGGTATATGGCAGGCCATAATTCAAACAGACCAGGTGGAGCGGCATGGGATTGACCAGGGTCACCGACACCACCGTGTCGCTGGTGGACTTGACGCTCTGCACATAATTGAGCAGCGCCAGGGCCATATCCTGCAGCCCGGAAATTCCCCTGGACAGATCGATGGCGTCCTGGATCATGGCGCGGGCGATATCGAGTGCCGCCTCCAGATCGTTCACCGTGGCCACGGTCGGAGCCTGGTCCGGCGCCAGATAATTGCCGTTGGCATCGAAGGCCACCACCGCCTCTGCGGCGATCACCGCCATGCGGGCCTGCTGATCGGCGGCCAGGGCATAGGACAACTGCAGGGCCACGATCTGTGCCGAGGCGATCCGCAGATGTTTGACCATAATCGCCGTGGCCCGCTGGCTGCCCCGGCTGGTGCCACCAAAGGCTTCAAAGCTGTCGGCAAGCTTATCCAGCTCAAAGCGCAGGTTTCTGGCAAAACGGTCCGGAAAGCCGATGATGCTGTTGTATAGCTTGGCCACCCGCTCCACCGCCCTGGTGATCGGGCCGA
>JAJXUW010000108.1 GCA_021782545.1 Deltaproteobacteria bacterium
CACGAACCCCAGCTGTGGGACCGCGCCTTCAAGATGCACCTCAACCTGGCGCAAAACGGCACCATGAAGGTCAAAAACTGGGATATCAAGGTCGATCTCTGCGAATAGCAACGTTTCTTCTCTGTCCCACAAGGCCCTGCCGGCATGCCGGCAGGGCCTTGTGCATTCCCAACGGTACGGTCCCGTTCATTTCCGCTTGCGCTCACTACCAAAAATGCTTAGAATTCCGAATTCGTAGCACACCGCCTCCAATCGGAGCAGACCAGCGCAGGAGACTCCTCCATGGCAGACAAGGTTAGCGGTTTTCAGGGCGAGATCGCCGGGCTCTCACTCGCCGATGTCATTCAGCTTAAAGGTCACAACAAATATTCCGGCTGCATCACGGTGGAATACCAGAACCTCCGAGGGGCGATCTATTTCGTCGACGGCGAGATCATCCACGCCGAGCAGGGCGCCCACAGCGGTGAGGAGGCGATCTACGCCATCCTTAAATGGCCGGGTGGCAACTTTGCCCTGGCACCGGAGATGACCACCAATGTCTGCACCATCCACTGCAGCCTGAACTTCCTGCTGCTGGAGGCCCACCGCCGCATGGACGAAGAGGCCCACGAAGAGGCGGAATCGTTCAAGGATGTGATCGACCAGAGCGAACGACGCCAACAGCCACGCCAGCCGGATTCATCCAGCCCCCAGCAACGCACCATGAGCGCCGCAGCAGCACGAATCATGGGGATCAACGCGGTAACCTACGCCGTCCTGCTGGATAAACAGGGCCATCCGGTGCAGGATGACAGCCAGGAGGCCGAATCGCTGGCCGCCAAAGGGCTGTTTCTGGCCCAGTCGAGCATGAAGCTGGGCGAATTGATGGGGCTGGGAGAACTCCGCTCTTCCATCGCCCAGACCGATAACTTCGATCTGTTGCTCTACGATTCCCGCCAGCACTACTTGAGCATCGCCATTAAACCCAACAGCAAACTGGACGGGGTGGAGGCCGAGATCAAGGCGGCCCTGGCACCCGTGAAATAGGAGGCAGCGCATGCAGGAGATCCTCCATCAGATATCCTCAATAGACGGTGTGATCGGCTCCACCCTGTTCAACGAACAGGGCAAGATCCTGGCCCACGACTGCCCGCCGCTGCTCGACATCGCCCAGCTCGGCAAGGCGGCCTCCACGATCCTCGACTGCATCCACGGCCTGCAGATATCACAGAGCGCCCATGGGCTCGACCTGCGCTTTACCGAGGGCCGCATCATTGTGCGTGCCCTGCCGGGCGCCTTTCTCTGTGTCCCCTGTGCCCAAAACGTCAACCTGTCCATGGTCAACATCACCCTCAACCTAGCCATGAAAAAACTGGAACAGGCCCTGCCGAAGCCTTCGCCCGGCACCCCCGCCTTGGGCTCACCGGTCTCGCCCGACGAGGGGATGCAACTCAGGATCGCCCACCTGCCCAAAAACGATGCCAGCAGCAGTTTCGACCAGCTGGGGATGATCGCAGTCAGCCAGGCCACGGCCAAGCAGATCAGCAACTTTTTCGGCAAGGCGGTCAAGAAGGTGCGAGTGACCACCAACGGCGGCAATGGCGGCACCTTCCCGATCATGGTGATCAACGATGTGGAGCTGCAGTATGAAGGGGCCCTGGTAGTCGGACCGGGGATCGAAAAGAAACTGAAGGCCAGCGAAGGGGACATGGTGATGATAACCCAGGCCTGATCCGGCATGCCAAGCCTACCGGCACACCCACGCAGGGCGGGACTATCAGGTTCCGCCTTTTTTTGTCTCGTGGGCCCGCGGATGGGCCTTATCGTAGACCGCCATCAGACGATCCAGGCCGAGATGGGTATACTTCTGGGTGGTTGAAAGGGAGGCATGTCCCAGCAACTCCTGAATTGAGCGCAGGTCGGCCCCCTGCTCCAACAGATGGGTGGCAAAGGTGTGACGCAGGGTGTGGGGCGAAATGGCCCGGAAGGCCTCCACCCGGGCGGCCTCGCGGGCAACGATCCTGGCGACGCTGCGGCGGTTGATCCGCTGACCACGCGTATTCAGAAATAAGGGCATCGTCTCGTCCGGCCAGCCACGCAGAGCCAGATAGCTGGCCACCGCCTCCAGCGCCTTACTCCCCACCGGCACTATCCGCTCCTTACCCCCCTTGCCCAGTACCCGTACCATGCCACCGGCACGGTCCAGATCCCCCACCGCCAGCCCGGTCAGCTCAGAAACCCGCAAGCCGCTTGAATAGAGCAGCTCAAGCACCGCCCGGTCGCGGGCCGCTTCTCGGGCCTCCTGTTTTGGGCCCGGTGTGGTCTGCATCAGGGCCATGGTCTGGTCAATATCCAGGTGGAATGGCAGGTGCTGGTCACGCTTGGGGGTGGCGATCAACTCGGCCGGATTGGTTGTCAGGCGGCCGGTACGCACCAGCCAGACGAACAGGGCACGGATTGCGGCCAACTTGCGCCCGATACTGCTCTTGCGGTAGGGATGCCTACGGTCGCCGGCCGCCAGTTGCGCCAGGTAGAGCCGGATGAGGAGATAATCCACCGCAGCGGCGTCGGCCTCCCCCCCCCGTTGTTCGCGGACAAAGGCCGCGAACTGGCCTAAATCGTTTTGGTAGGCCGCCACGGTATGGGGCGAGGCGTTGCGCTCTGTGGCAAGATAACCCAGAAAAAGGGCCACCTGCGCCATGAACCCGCCCTGCCCGGCTAGTTGAAAACCGGCGGCGGGGTGGTCAGTTTCCATCCTGGCACCTGGTCATCCGATTGCTCTTCACGGTAGACCCACTTCTGGTGGTCAGTCACGGTCTTTAACCGGCTGTCGGGCAGCACAAAATAATCGAACTCCATAACCGACTCGGCCGTCCCCCGTTCGGGGTGGCACGCCTGGGACAAAATCCGGTAATCAACCATGGTGACACTGCGCTGCCGCAGTGAGTCGGCAGTATGGAGATAGGCCTCCCGCTGCTGGCGGTCGACAAGCACGGTAGCTGCCTTTCCGAGCTCAACCCAGCGGACCATCTTGCTGTAATCGTTAATGCTGTTCTCACAATCCTCTTGACGGCTGTAGTTGCGATACGCAGCACAGCTACACAGCACAAGCGGCAGCACGACGGCGGCAAGCAACATTCTGATTGACATGGGAATCGACTCCTTGGCGGCGTATCTTCGGTACGGCAGTTGTACCGCCTCTGGTTTTAGGGTATAACTGCAACCATTACTCCCGATCGAAATGAGAAGTCATGCTGAACACCGTAATCACCTGGCTGGTCGAGACCATAGGTCGGATGGGCTATCCCGGCATTTTCCTCCTCATGGCCATGGAAAGCTCGATCATCCCGATACCGAGCGAACTGGTGATGCCCCCGGCCGGCTATCTGGCCTTTCAAGGCAGGATGAACCCCTGGCTGGCGATCATGGTCGGTGCCAGCGGCAGCCTTGTCGGCGCCTACATCAACTACCTCGTCTCCCACCACCTGGGGCGCCCGCTGATCCTCAAGTACGGCCGCTATGTGCTGATCTCGCCGCACAAATTCAGGCGGGTTGAACGGTTCTTTCTGCGCCACGGCGAGATCTCGACCTTTATCGGCCGACTCCTGCCGGTGGTGCGGCATCTGGTTTCCATTCCAGCCGGCGTTGCCGGCATGCACCACCTGCGGTTCTCGCTCTACACCTTCCTGGGGGCCGCCACCTGGTGCGCCATCCTGACCTGGATCGGCTACGCGCTGGGTGAACACCAGGAGCTGGTGATGGCCTGGTCGCACAAGGCCCTGTTTTGGGTGCTGACAGCATCCTGCGCCTTGGTGGCAGCATACATCTGGTGGCAGCGTCGCCAGGCATTAAAGCGTAATGAGTTCTGAAAGGCAAAGGAAAACGATATGGAGATGACCCGCACCGGGCGCGTCCACTACCTGGCCCCCCGCTTCGGCACAACCACCGGCTCAGTGCAGGGCTTTACCACGCGGCACGAAGGGGTCTCGCGCCCCCCCTACAACTCGCTCAACCTGGGGACCAACACCGAAGACCCCCCCCACAATGTGGAGGGCAACCGCAGCATCCTGGCCCGTGCCTTCGGGCTGACCTTGGAAAAACTGGTTACGGTCCGCCAGAACCACGGCAGCGACATCCTGGTGATCGACGAGCCCAACGATGATTTTTCCCACTATCTATCCCTGGAGTGCGATGCCATCGTCACCAATCAACCCGGCGTATTGATCGGCGTCACCGTGGCCGACTGTGTGCCGATCCTGCTCGTCGATCCGGTCAAACGGGTGGTAGCCGCGGTCCACGCCGGCTGGCAGGGAACCGCCGCACGGATCACCGAACAGACCTTAAGCGGCATGCAACGGCTGTTCGGCAGCAAGCCACAGGACCTGCAGGCTGCCATCGGCCCCTGCATCGGCCCCTGCTGCTACGAGGTGGACCAACCGGTAAAAGACCGCTTCGCCGCCACCGGCACCCCCTGGGAGCCGGTGGCGGAGGCCACCACCCCCGGCCACTGGCGCCTGGACATGGCCCTGGCCAACCGGTTGCAACTGGAGGAGGCCGGCGTGCCGATTGGCGCCATCGAAACCGCCGGAATATGTGTCTGCTGCCACAAGGAGCTGTTCTTCTCCTATCGGCGCGACGCGGGAGAGACCGGCCGCCAGATGGGCTTCATCATGCTTACGGCCCCGTAGCGGGTACCAACGCCGGCGGTGTGGCTGCAACGCACGCCACGCCGGACGACCGGTGGTCAGATCCGAGGTGACACGATGCTTGCAAAGGTGTTGAGCGCAACGGTGGTGGGGATCGAGGCGATCCTGGTGGATGTGGAGGTGGATATCGCCCCGGGGTTGCCCCAGTTCGCCACCGTCGGCCTGCCAGACGGCGCCGTCAAGGAGAGCAAGGACCGGGTCAAGGCGGCCCTCAAAAACGCCGGCTACGAATT
>JAJXUW010000109.1 GCA_021782545.1 Deltaproteobacteria bacterium
CGAGACGATCCTCAAAGACCGCCCGCCCCAGGATGCCTGGATCTACGCCCAGCGTTTCTGCGGTGTCTGCACCACGGTGCATGCCATCTCATCGATCCGCGCGGTGGAGCATGCCTTGAACGTCGAGGTGCCGCTAAACGCCCAGTACATCCGTAACATCATCATGGCCCAGCACTCGGTGCAGGATCATATCGTCCACTTCTACCACCTCTCGGCCCTGGACTGGGTCGATATCGTCTCGGCGCTCAAGGCCGATCCGAAGAAGGCCGCAACAATCGCCCAGTCGCTATCCGACTGGCCGGGCAACAGCGAGAAGGAGTTCAGCGCGGTGCAGAAACGGCTGAAGGCCTTTGTGGATTCCGGCAGGCTCGGGATCTTCGCCTCGGGCTACTGGGGGCATCCGGCCATGAAGCTGCCGCCGGAGATCAATCTGATCGCCACGGCCCACTACTTAAAGGCGCTGGACTACCAGCAAAAGGCGGCCCAGGCGGTTGCCATCCTGGGTGGGAAGAATCCCCATATCCAGAATTTGTGCGTGGGTGGCGTGGCAACGGCGCTCAACATGGACAACCTGGCGACGCTCAACATGGAGCGGATCGCCTACCTGCGCTCACTGATGGCGGAGACCCGCGAGTTTGTGAAGAAGGTCTACTATCCGGATCTGATCGCCATCGGTTCGGCCTACCGGGAATGGTTCAGGCACGGCAAGGGGGTGGTCAACTACCTGGCGGTGCCGGAATTTGCCGAGGATACCAAAAACACCAGCTTTGCCCTGCCGGGGGCGTTGATCATGCACGGCAATCTGAGGCAGGCGCGGATCATCCGCGATCATCACGATCCCCAGCTGATCGGCAGCATCCAGGAATCGACGGCCTGCGCCTGGTACGAGGGTACGGCGTCGCGGCATCCTTGGGAGGGCGAGACCAAGCCGGACTACACCGATTTCCAGGAGAACGGCAAGTATTCCTGGTGCAAGGCGCCGCGCATCGATGGCCAGCCGGTTCAGGTCGGACCGGTGGCGCAGCTGCTGGCAGGCTACGCCGCCGGCAACACGCGGATTCGCCCCCTGGTGGACAGTACCTGCAAGGCGGTCGGCGTCGGGGTGGCCGACCTGCATTCCACCATGGGACGGTTGGCTGCCCGCGGCATCCGTGCCCATCTGCTGTCCGATCTCTCGCTTGAGTATCTGGACCGGCTGGTTGACAACATCGGCAAGGGGGACAAGGCCTACGCCAACCCCACCGAGATCCCCGGCGGCGAATACCGCGGCGTCGGCTTCCACGAGGCACCGCGGGGGGTGCTGTCGCACTGGATGGTGATCAAGGACCGGAAGATTGCGAACTATCAGGCGGTGGTGCCTTCCACCTGGAACGCCTCGCCACGCGACGCCCAGGGCAACGCCGGTCCCTATGAGGCCTCACTGGTGGGCACCCCGGTTGCCAAACCGGACCAGCCGCTCGAGGTGTTGCGCACCGTGCATTCCTTCGATCCCTGCATCGCCTGCGCGGTGCACACGATTGATCCGGCAGGCAACGAGATCACCAACGTAAAGGTCATGTGATGAATGTTCTGATTTTCGGCGCCGGCAATCTGCTGCTGTCTGACGAGGGGTTCGGTGTGCATGCCATCCGGTATCTGGCGGACAACTACCAGTTCGATGATACGGTTGAACTGTACGACGGCGGGACGTTGGGGTTCATGGCCTCCCACAAGCTGGAGGAGGCCCGGCGGGTATTCATGATCGACGTGGTTACCACGCCGGGCGAGCCGGGGCAGCTGCACCGCTTCGAGAAGGATGATTTCATCCTGCGGCGGATACCGATCAAGATGTCGCCCCATCAGCTAGGGATTCAAGAGATGTTGCTCCTGTCCGAGATCCGTGGCCGCTGCCCCGAAGAGGTGACCCTGTTCGGGGTGGTGCCGGGCAGTCTTGAGGCGGGGGTTGAGCTTACCCCCCCCCTTGCGGCACGCCTGCCGGAGCTGGCCGGGCTGTTGCAGAGCGAGCTGCAGGAGGCTGGTATCAGGATGGAGCGTCGCTCGCCAGCTGTCCCCGGCGCCAGCCTCGCACGGCATTGATCAACCAGATCGTCTCAGCCCGCTTCAGATCGGTGGGATAGAGTACCTGCTCCGTCACGATCCCTTGGTCCAGCAACGCCTGTCGCATCACCCCCGGCAGCAGGCCACAGGTAAGCGGCGGGGTCACGAGCCGGTTATCAAGCCGTAGCACCAGATTGTGGTAACTCCCTTCCGTCAGTTCACCCTGCCTGTTTGTCAGCAGTACCTCGTCGGCAGTGGGATGCTCGCGCCGCGCCCGTTCGTACCGTTCCCGGTCCTCGGTTTTCAGATAAAGCGCCTGGTCGTCGGGATCAACCTGAGTGGCCGACAGGGCCAACCGCAGTGGTGCGTTATCCGGCCTGATCGGCTCGGATGCAACGGTCAGCCGACCATCGGGCGCCAGCAGCAAACGTACCTTGCGGACACCGCTCGCATGTGCAGCATGGCCTCGCAACGCCCGTTCGGCCGCCAGCAGATCAAGGCGATGTCCCAGCCGTCCGGCCGACCAGGCGAGCCGTTTCAGGTGCAGCGTAAGGAGCGGATAGCTGCCGTTTTCAAGTCGCAGGCTTTCCAACAGGTTTGGCGGCTGCGGTGCCGACAGGAAGGCTGCTTTGGCCAGGCATTCGGCATATTCGGCCTCGGGCTTGGCCTCCCAGGTGATACCACTACCGACCGCCATGGTCAGGCGGCCGGTCTCGTGGTCCAGCACCGCCGTGCGGATGGCAACCGAAAAGAGCGCCTCACCGCTAGGCGACAACATGCCGATAGCCCCGCAGTAGACCCCGCGCGGCCCTCCTTCGGTCTCGGCGATCAGCTCCATGCTGCGGCGTTTGGGGGCACCGGTGACTGAGCCGCAGGGGAACAGGGCACGGAAGATCGTAACTAGGCGGGTACCGGGTAGCAGCCGGGCAGTGATGGTTGAGGTCAGCTGATGTACGGTGGGGTACTGTTCCTGTTCGAACAGCCGCTCAACCTGAACGGAGCCGGTTATGGCGATCTGCCCCAAGTCGTTGCGCAACAGGTCGACGATCATCAAATTTTCCGCCTGTTCCTTGGGTGAAGCAGCCAGGTCGTGGAGGCGTGCTGTGTCTTCGGCGGGAAACCTGCCGCGTGGTGCGGTGCCCTTCATGGGGCGCGTTGTGATGTGGTCACCCTCGCGGTGGAAGAACAACTCGGGGGAGGCCGAGAGGATAGTGTGACGGCCGATGTCCAGCCGGGCCCCAAAGGGAGTTGGCTGGGTAGCCAGCATAGCCTGGTAACGTTCGTTCGCACCAGCGCTGCAGGTGCCGCTTAACGGAAAGGTGAAGTTTACCTGGTAGCTTTCACCAGCGGCAATGGCACGGTGCAGGCGGGCAACAGCGGCCGCATGCTCTTCCAGTGTGAGGGAAGGCACGAGGGGATGCAGGTGATGGTGGCCGGCTGGCGCGGCATGAGGTGGGCTGGGTAGCCGCTGGATGTAGAGGGCAAACCAGGCCAATGGCAACTTTTCGCGCGGTGGCAGAGCAGGAAGGTACGGATTGAGGGCCTGTGCGGCTTCGTAGGCAACAAAGCCAACGGCGTAGAACCCTTGTTCCGTGGCGGCCTCGGCCTGCTGTAGGATATCTGATACTTCGCTGGGGTGCCAGGCAATGAGGGTCTGCTGATAGCCGTTAAACCGCCAACCGCCAGCGGACGAACCCCAGCCATCGAGCCATACCTGTGGAGACATCACGGTTCAGGTGCCGTCCTGCACGAGTTGGCCGCCACGATAGGCATCCAGCAGCACCAGTATGATGGCCAGTATCAGCGGCCCGGCCACGATGCCTGAAGGCCCGAAGGCCAACAGTCCCCCCAGCACCCCGAAGACGATCAGCAGGATCGGCAGGCTGGCGTTGCTGCTGATGAAGATCGGCCGCAGGATGTTGTCGATGCTGCTGACTACCAGCACTCCCCAGAGGAGCAAGAGCAGCCCGGCCAGAGTCTGGCCCTGCATCAGCAGATAGGTGGCCCCCGGCAGCCAGATCAGAGCGGTCCCTACGAGCGGGATCGGCGCGCAGATCGCCATTAAGGCGCCGAACAGAAACGGCGATGGCAGGCCCGCTGCCCAGAAGCCCAGTCCCCCAAGGAATCCCTGCACGATGCAGGCCAGGATCACGCCGTAGAACACCGCGCGCAGCACGCGGGTAGCGGCATCGCTGAGGGCCTGCTGCAGTTTTTCATTGACCGTCATGATTCGCCAGCAGTGCCGTAGAAAGCTGGCGCCATCCTTGTAGACGAAGAAGAGTGTGATCAGGAACAGCAACAGTTTGAACAGGAACCAGAACAGGTCTTTCACAATGCCGGTTGCGTAGTTCAGCATCAGCGTCGCCCCTTGCTTGAAGGCCGGCAGCAGTAGCGTATCAAGCTCAAGATCGAAGGATTCCACCAGAGGCCGGACCTGTTGCAGCCAGGGGCTGAGCGCTGGATGGGTGAGCAGGTCGGCCAGCGCTGCCCCGGAGGGGGGGCTGGTGAATCGTTCGAGGTAGTGTGAGGTTTGGGCCGCCTCGTCGGAGAGGCTGATGATAAGCCCCACCAGCGGCAGTACCAACGCCAGGGCGATGCAGCTGGTCATTACGGCGGCGCAGAGGGATTCCCGCCCTCGACAGCGCACAAGCAGCCGCTGGTAGAGGGGGTAGCTGACGTTGCCGATGGCCGCGGCCCAGACTATCAGCGCCAGGAACGGTTCGAGCACCAGAAACAGCAACCAGGCGCATAGAAGGACGGTGCTGAACACAAGCAGGGTTTTGAACAGACGATGGTCCATTTTTGGCCGTGACGAGCGGGTGTCAGCGCCAGGTCAGGGTCTCGCCGACCCGCATCAGATGCATGACCGA
>JAJXUW010000027.1 GCA_021782545.1 Deltaproteobacteria bacterium
AGGTTCGTATGAAGCTGTATCATGGAGCCTACAGGTGGTCAAGTATCAGGCGGAGCGTTTGAGTACCTCGTCGGCGATCCGGTCAAGCGGCAGCACCTTGTCGACGCCGCCTTGCTTGATCGCCTCATGGGGCATGCCGAATACCACACAGCTGGCCTCGTCCTGGGCGATCGTCACGGCGCCGGCGTCGTGCATCTCCCGCATCCCTTTGGCGCCGTCATCCCCCATGCCGGTCATGATCACGCCAACGATATTTTTGCCGCCGTAACGGGCGGCCGAGCGGAACAGGACATCCACCGAGGGACGATGCCGGGAGACCAGCGGTCCGTCCTTCACCTCGACGTAATAGCGGGCGCCGCTCCGCTTCAGCAGGGTGTGGCGGTTGCCGGGAGCGATCAGGGCCCGGCCCCGCACCACGGTATCGTTGTCCTCGGCCTCCTTCACCGTCACTCTGCAGCTGTTATTCAGCCGTTTGGCAAAGGCGGCGGTGAAGTGCTCGGGCATATGCTGTACGATCACCATCCCCGGCGTATCCTCCGGCAACATTTCCAAAAACAGCTTGAGCGCCTCGGTGCCGCCGGTGGATGCCCCCACCACCACCACCTTTTCGGTGGTCTGCACCATGGCGCGGGAGGGCGGTCTCTCGAGGATCACATCGGCGGAATATTTGGGGGCCACCTCCCGCCGCGGGATATGGCGTTGTATCCTGGCCGAGGCTGCCGCCTTGACCGTGTCGCAGATCATGATGTGCGATTCTTCGATAAACTGTTTGGTGCCCATCTTGGGCTTGGTGATGATATCGACGGCGCCGTATTCCAGCGCCTTGAGGGCGGTCTCGCTGCCCATGTCGGCAAGGCTTGAACACATCACCACCGGGATCGGATGCTGGGTCATGATCTTCTGCAGGAAGGTCAGGCCATCCATGCGCGGCATCTCGACATCGAGGGTGATCACGTCCGGCACCACGGTCTTCATCCGTTCTGCGGCCAGAAAGGGGTCGGCGGCAGTGGCCACTACCTCGATCTGCGGATCGGAGCCTAGGATATCGCTTAAGGCCTGGCGTACTACGGCCGAATCATCGACGATCAGGACCTTTATCCTCTTTGTCATGCCTGGTGACCTCGCGCGGGACCGCGTACCTTACGGACAAATACCTCGCCGCTGCCGGAATTGAAATACAGCCTGCGGCCTTGCCTGCCGCCGGTGTCGGCGGTCTGTATAGCGAGACTTAGGCGCTGCAGCAACTCCCTCGCATGGGCGACGTTTTGGCTGCCGACACTAGTTCTGTGATCGGCGGCCACCCCCAGCACACTGCTGCCGCCGAACAGTTTGATGGTAAGACGGTTACGTTCCGCTCCCAACAGCAGCATCCGCTCCAGGAGCAGGATAACGGCCCCCTCCACAGAGCGTCCCGGCGGGTCATCCGGGGCGCTGGCACTGGGCAGTAACGCGTGGCAGATGCCGCCAAAACCGGATGGAGGGTAGAACATGGTGACCGACACGCAGGAACCGAGGATGGTCTCAACAACCGCCGGCTGCCGTTCGACAAACAGTTCCCCCGGTTGCAGGTAGACGGTGCGGATAGCAAGGTGCTGAAACGGTCTCACAGTTTGCGGTACACCGTTGAGGCCACCGACTGGAACGGCACATCGAGGCCGTTTAGGGTCTCCGAGTGCCCCAGAAACAGAAATCCGCCCGGCATCAGGCGTTGGTGGAACTTGTGCATCAGCCTGGTCTGGGTCGGCTTGTCAAAGTAGATGATCACATTGCGGCAGAAAATGGCATCCTGCAGTTCGGTTATTGCCAACTCGTCGTCCATCAGGTTGATGCGTTGAAAGGCTATCGTCTGGCGCAACTCCTTGCAGATGCGAACCAGCCCTTTTTGTTTGTCCTTGCTGCGTAACAGGTACTTTTTCTTTAATGCCAACGAGATGGTGTCAACCCGTTCATCCGGGTAGACAGCGGTCATGGCGGTTTTCAGGACTCTGGTGCAGATATCCGACGCGGTGATGGTGAAGCGAAATCCTGGGTTGGACTGGGCATACTCACTCAAGACCATTGCCATGGTGTACGGTTCTTCACCGGTGGAGCAGCCGGCACTCCATATCTTGAACGGCAGGCTGAGCGCCTGGCTCTCCCTGCGATGCTGTTGCAGGTAGGGCAGCACCTGCTTGACCAAAAATTCGAAGTGCTGTGGTTCACGGAAGAAATCGGTCTTGTTGGTGGTGACCACATCGACCAGGTGAATCAGCTCCTGGCGCTGCCCTTCGGGGCTGAACACAAAATCGGCGTATTCTTTGAAACTGTGCATCTGCAGCGCCTTCAGTCGCTTTTGCAGCCGTGCCTCCAGCATGGTCTTCTTTGCCGGTGGGAGTTTTATGCCAGCCTCTTTATAGATAAGAGCGCTGAACCGCTCGAATTCTTGCTGAGGCAGGGTAAGCAGGTTGGGAATAAATGAGTTTTGCTGCATGATCAGATACCTTGCGACGATTGTGATGCCTGGGCGTTTTTACTGACCAGCACGTCGCCTGTCAGGGTATTCATAATAACTTTGCGCCCCAGTTTCCCACCAAGGTCAGCGGAAACTACGGGGATTCGCCATTCCTTCAACGTTTGCAATGCGATGTTTGTATTACGGTCGCCGATGAGAAAGGCGCCATTAGTCGTCTCGCTGATGTTGGCGCCTCCAAAGACCTTGGCAACCAAGTAGTTCTGTTGACAGCCCGAGTGTAGGACCCGTTCCAGCAAGCGTTCCATGGCGATGCTGCCATATTTGGGGGTGGGCAGCCCTTCGCCGTTCCATAGTGGCAACATGAAGTGGTTCATGCCGCCTCCACCGTTTACCTGATCCCACAGGCAGACCGACACGCAAGACCCGAGGACTGTGGTGATCCGGCATTCAAGACGCGAGACATGCAGTGTGCCGGGAAACAGGAAATGACGTTGAGGCATTCGATCAACCATGGAAGTTCACAGATTTTATGCCGCTTTTGCATCAAAAAGGAAGAGGTTGCTGCCAACAGCCGCTATTGTGGCTTCTTCCGGAGATAACGGCATACAAGGCAGACACACCGTGACCGTTGTCCCCTGATGGAGTTCAGAGGATATTTCGATTTGCCCCTCCAGAAGGTCCACCAGTGATTTAACAACGCTTAAACCTAATCCCTGCCCGAGATACGCGCGGGTACTTCCGGAGTCGAGTTGCCGAAAACGTTCGAACAGACGTGGTATATCCTGTTTTGCAATGCCAATCCCGTTATCCGTTATCTGGAGTTGTATTGTTCGGTCTGATACGTCTAGCGCTATGTGTATGTTATGGCCGGGGCCGCCAAATTTTATGGCATTGGAAATCAGGTTCGCCATGATTACAGCCAACTTTTCTGCATCACCGGTAACGATTTGACTGGAGGTGTCAAGGACAACCGAGACCGTACCATTGAGGTTTGCCCCTTGGCGTTTTGCCAGTGGGCGGAACATCGTGAGTTGTTCCTGCAGCAAAGCCTCCGGGGAAAACTGTGCAGGGGTAGGGAGGGCAACTCCAGCCTCAAGGTCGGCCGCCATGATGATATTACGCAGTTTGAATTCGAGATCGAACGCCTCGTGATGCAGTATGTCGGCCATCGGGTAGAGTTCCGAGGATTGGTGCGCTAACGCCATAATGCGATCGGAGACGGCCGATAGTACGGTGATTGGGTTGTTAATCTCGTTACGGATATTGGATAGAAAATTGCTCTTTAACCGTTCCGACTGTTCCAGTTTTTGATTCATCTCCATCAATTTTTTATGCACAACAGTCAGATCGTAAAACGCCTTGCGGCTGCGTTCAAAACGGAGACTCAACTCGTCAATCAGCTCTTGGTCAGTCATAGTGTGGGGCATGGGAGTCATTCTCGCAAGCGGTATATCCCCGAGCGGAGCTCTGAAATTACAAGCCCCGCTCGGGGCGGCCGTGGCTACTCTGCAGTGTCACTTTGCTGGATGACGGCAGCTAGGTCTCCCTCACTGAACACCTTGTCAATATCGAGTATTATAATAAAATTATCCTCATGCTTGCCCATCCCCTTAATAAACTTTGTGTTGAGCCGTGTTCCGATATGGGGAGGGGGCTCAATCTGGTCGGGTTCCATCTCGATGACTTCCTGCACCGAATCGGCCAGCGCGCCCAGAATGCTGGTCTCCTCCTCAATTGCTACCTCAACGACGATGATGCAGGTATTGACCGTCTGCTCGGTGGCCGACATGCCAAACTTGAGCCGTAGGTCGATTACCGGTACTACGCTGCCACGCAGATTGATTACTCCGCGCATGAACTCTGGTGTTTGGGGTACCTTGGTGACGCTGTTGTACTCAAGGATTTCACGCACCTTGGCAACATCAAGGGCAAATATCTCTTCATCAAGCTTGAAGGTCAGGTACTGAACGGTTTCGGTAATGCTGCTTACGCTCATGGCGACCTCCTAGAATTTTTCAAATTCGTCATCGAGGTGATCCCCGCCATGACTCAAGTCAAGATTTACGCCGCCAGATGGAGTACTTTTTGCCGGTGTACTTGTTTTAACCGTGGTGGCATGGGCTATCTGAAGTTTTTTTGTTGGCTTGCGCTGAGTTGTCTGCTGTGGTCTGCCGGTAAGGTCCAGTTTAAAGAAGGCGATGGCGTCCTTTAACTGTTCTGCTTGGCTTGATAGCTCTTCCGAGGTGGATGCCATCTCTTCCGAGGCTGAAGCGTTTTGTTGGATCACCTGATCAAGTTGTTGTATCGCCTTGTTGATCTGCTCCGCGCCCGTATCCTGCTCTTTGCTGGAGGCGGTGATTTCTTGCACCAGTTCAGCGGTTTTCTGGATGTCGGGCAACATTTTTTCCAACATGTCACCAGCGGTCTCAGCCACCTGTACGCTGCGGGCCGATAGCTCACTGATTTCGCCTGCGGCCGATTGGCTCCGTTCGGCCAATTTTCGGACTTCGGAGGCTACCACGGCAAAGCCTTTGCCGTGTTCGCCGGCCCGGGCCGCTTCGATGGCGGCATTTAAGGCCAGCAGGTTAGTCTGGCGGGCGATTTCTTCAATGATACTGATTTTGGTGGCAATCTCCTTCATGGCGTCTACGGTTTCTTTAACCGCTTTGCCGCCTTCTTTTGCATCGGTGGCCGACTTAATGGAAATTTTCTCGGTTTGTAGCGCATTGTCGGTGTTCTGTCTGATGCTGGATGCCATCTCCTCCATCGAGCTGGAGACTTCCTCGGCGCTGGCCGCCTGTTCGGTTGCGCCTTGTGACATCTGTTGGGCGGTAGAAGAAAGCTCCTGACTGCCGGCAGCCACGTTATCGGCGGCGCTTACCACGTCAGTCACCACATGCTTCAACTTTTCAACCATATTTTTTATAGCATCCAGTAGTTGGCCGGTTTCATCTTTAGATGTTACCTGCACATCCACCGTCAAATCACCTTCTGACATCCTATTGGCAACACCTACCGCTGCCGTCAGCGGCAAGACAATGCCTCGAGTCAAAATTACGGCTACTACAATTGAGAGGGCAATGGCTATGATTCCAAGCGCTATCATTAAGTTGCGTGCGGAGTTGTAGGAGGCAACCGCCTCTTCGTGACGTGTCTTGTTGCGGGCTTCGTTAAAGCTTGTCAATTCATCAAGGTTATTTATCCAAGCGCGGACCGCAGGTCTTGCCTCTCTATTCATAAGTGTGACTGCATCAGCATTTTTGCCAGCCATCGCTAAATCTATCACATGGTTGTTCAATGCTCTGGCGGTGTTAGCAGCATTATTAGTCTTTGTAAGAAGATCATTAGCTTTTGTGTCATCTTTTTCAGTTATATCAGTAAGTTTTTTTATCTGATCGCTGTATTGCTGCCGCTGTTCAGTGATATTTTTTAGATACTCTTGGCGTTTATCAATATTGGTATCAAGCAGTATATTGCGTAGGTTTATTGAAACTTCATTCACATTTTTTATGCTACTATTGGTTAAAGTTATTCGTACGTTGTTTATCTTGATTATGCGTTCAAGCTTTTCCTGCATACTTGCCATACTGTTCAAGCCTACCCAGATGAGTGCCACCATAATCACCAACATCAGGCCAAAGGCTATTCCCATTCGTTTTCCGATTTTGATATTGCTCAGCATGGTCCATCCTCCCGATCATTGAGTGCTATGCTTCTAACGATATGCCGATTTTCGGCGTATAACCAGCATTACTCAGAACGTTGTTGTTCCATCTGCTCGACCCCCCGCACTAGCATGGAAGGGTCAAGTATCAGGGCAACCGTGCCGTCACCCAGGATGGTGGCGCCGGAAATGCCCTGCAGATCGCGATACAGCTTGCCCAGCGATTTGATGACCGTCTGATGTTCGCCTACCACGTCGTCCACCACAAAGCCGACGCGCATGCCATTGACCCCGGCAATCACGATCTGCTGTATCTCCGGTTGGTTGCTGGTCATACCGAACTGCTCCCGTAGGGAGACGTAGGGGATCATGGCGCCGCGTACCTGGGCAAGGTTGCGGCCGTGGGAGGCGGCAACATCGCTCGTGGTCAGTTCGACGCACTCCTCCACCATGGCCAGGGGCAGTACAAAGTAGCTGTCGGCGATCCGTACCAGCAGGGTCTCGATGATGGCCAGGGTAAGCGGTATCTTGAGGGTTATCACCGATCCGTGACCCGGTGTGCTGGCGATGTCGATGGTGCCGCGCAGCGCCTCGATCGCCTTTTTGACCACATCCATGCCCACGCCGCGTCCCGAGACGCTGGTGACGGTCTTGGCGGTGGAAAAGCCGGGGGCGAAGATCAGGTTGTAGATCTCTTTGTCACTCAGTTCTGCGGCGGCCGAGATCAGGCCCCGTTCAATGGCCTTGGCGCGGATCGCCTCTTTGTTCAGGCCGGCACCGTCATCGCGGATGGTGACCAGGACGCTGTCACCGGAGTGCTCGGCCCCCAGGTGGACGGTCCCCTTGGCCGCTTTACCGGCCGCCTGACGCACCTCGGGCAGTTCGATACCGTGATCGATGCTGTTGCGGATCAGGTGCACCAGCGGATCGTTCAGCTTTTCGATGACCGTCTTGTCCAGCTCGGTCTCGGCACCGGAGGTCTCCAGATCAATCTCCTTGCCGAGCTCGGTGGAAAGATCCCGCACCAGCCGTTTGAACTTGCTGAAGGTGGAACCGATCGGCAACATCCGCATGGTCAGGGTGGTGTCCCGCAGCTCCGAGATCAGGCGTTCCACGATCTCGGCGATGGTGACAATGTCACCGTCGTCTTTTTCGCTGGCAATCTGCGAGAGATGGGCCTGTACCGTCACCAGTTCTCCCACCAGGTTCACCAGGTGGTCCAGCCGTTCCGCCGGCACTCTGATGCTAAGGGCCGTGTCCTGGTTTGCCTGCTGCTGGCGGGCCTGCCGCACCTGCTGCTGCTCCACCAGGGCCGCCTCCACCTTGGAGGAAGACACCACCCCCTGCGCCACCAGCAGTTCGCCAAACCGTTTCTGCAGGGAGAGGATCTTTTGCATCTCGACCGGCGACAGGTCACCCCGTTCCACCAGTATCTCGCCCAGGTTTTTGTAGTTGGCGTCGGTTGCAGAGGTGGTGTCGCAGGTGTCGTTGATCAGGTCGATCTTGAGGTCGCAATCGTCTTCGACGAAGATGAAGACGTCCTGTATGGCGTTCAGGTCGTGGCAGGTGGTGATGATGATGTCCCAATAGAAGTGGCAATGTTCCGGCGTCAGATCGGTGAGGAGCGGAATGGCATCCAGGTGGGTTACGATCTCGCACTGGCCGAGACCTCTCAGTTCATTCAGCAGGGTTATGGGGTTGGTGCCCCCCAGCATGATCTGCGGTTCGGGGCGGAAACGGATGCGGTAGGTGCGTTGGCAGACCTCGCCCTTCGGCTGTTCCTGCCGGGCTGGTTCTTTCTCGGCTGGGGCAGCCCCTCCGCTGTGGGGTACGAGGAGTTGCAGCCCGTCAATGATCCCCTGTCCCGTGGCCTGATCGGCAGGCGGTCCACCGGCGGAGGCATCCAACATGGCGCTTATCTGATCGCGGGCCTGCAGGGTCAGGTCCAAAAGCTGCCGGGTGACGAATAGCTTGCCGTTACGCACCAGATCGAAGACGGTCTCCACCTCGTGGGTGAAGCGGGCGATGTCGTCGAAGCCGAACATGGCGCCGGACCCCTTGATGGTGTGCATGGCCCGAAAGACCCGGTTGATCAGGTCGTCGTCCTGTGGGTGTTCTTCCAGCTCCAGCAGCGAGGTCTCAAGCTCGGCCAGAAGTTCGGCGGCCTCTTCGCGGTAGGTGGCTATGGCCTGTTCCATCATGGTTCGAACCCCTTGCGGTGGTTTAGCCCAGCACCTTCTTGACAACGGCGATCAGCTGTTCCGGTTTGAACGGTTTGACGATCCAACCGGTGGCCCCGGCCGCCTTGCCTTCCTGCTTCCGGCTGTCCTGCGATTCGGTGGTCAGCATGATAATCGGGATGAACTTGTTAAGGGAGCCGGCCCGTACCCCTTTGATCAGCCCGATGCCGTCCAGGTTCGGCATGTTCAGGTCGGTGATCAGCATATCCACCTTCTGAGCGCCCAATTTGGTCAGGGCATCTTTGCCGTCTACCGCCTCCAGAACCTCATAGCCGTTCTGTTTGAGGGTGAAGCTGACCATCTGCCGTACACTGGCCGAATCATCGGCCGTCATGATTACCTTTGCCATGTCAGTTGAGCCCTCCACACCAGATACAGGGATTATTTGCGTTATGTTTGCAGGTGGTATGCCGTTGCAGGCCGACGGTACCGATCGCCTCCTGCACGCATCCCCCCAGTTTGCCGCTGAAATGAAAGGAAATGGTGCCTGCCAAGGCCGTGCGGCAGGCTGAGCAGATCAGCTGCATGCCGGCCAGGTCGACCGCGGACAGGTTGGAGACATCCAGACGTACCTTCTGCACTGCCGGCATATGCGTCAGGAAGAACTGGCGCAGTTCCGGGGCCGTTTCGATATCCAGCCGACCGTCAATGGCGATCTCCAGCAGGGTGCCGTCGCCGGACAGTGTGTGGGAAATGGTCAGGTCCGACATGCTGTCTCCTTGATCAGAACAGATCGACGTTGTCACCAAACTCGGAATCGTCTGGTGCGCCGGTGTTGTCATGCGTTACGGTCGGATGCCCCCCATGACGGGCGGCCAGCATCTCATGGATCAGTCGTTCGCTCTCCATGGTGTAGCGCTGTTCCATATGGTGCAGGTTGTTGCAAAACTCGCTGGAGGCCGGCACGAGTTGCCGGGCCTCGCTGTACAGTTGTTCCAGGACCTGGACCGCCTGTTCGGCCAGTTGTCCTGATTCTTCATGGATATGAAAGGCAGCGGTGGTGGTGTGTATGTCTTCGGCCAGCGAGGTGACCGTGGTAGCCAGTGATGCCAGGCGCTCATGCAGCAGTTTGTTGGTATGCCCCAAGGCCGCTATGATCTGGGCCGCCTCCTGTTCCAGGTTGACTACCTGCCGTTCGGACGTTGCGTCGCCGGCCTGGTTCTGGTCGTTCATATGCTCGGTATTAGAGGTTATGGTGTGCAGAATGGTGGTTACTGCCTCGGTCTGCACGACCGCATCCAGCGACAGACGTTTGATCGCCTCGGCCAGAACACCCAGGGCGGCCCCCTGGGTGCCCGTATGGGCCGCCTTTATCTGGGCATTTAGGGCGATCAGGTCGATCTCGGACCCCACTGCCTCGATGTCACTGACGAAACTGGCGATCTGGCCGATGGTGCCGGTTACTTCATGCATGGCCTGTGCCAGTATCTGATCGGCATCGGCGCAGCGGTGCAGGATGGCGGTCACCCGTTGCATGTCCTGCTGGATTGTGGCAAGCAGCGAATGTTCCGAAGAGCCTGAGCTACCCAACAACGCCTGCTGCAGTTCCTGGCTGATCTCTGCCTGTTTTGCACCGATTTCGTGCAGACTCTCGAGGATCGTCGTGGTGGCCTGGTGCAACTGGCTGCTGGCATGCCGCAACTGGGCCGTCTGCAACTCGCAGGTGTCGCCCATTTCGGCAGCCTGGACCTCGCAGATGGCCTTGTCTCCATCAGCGGGATGGGTACAGGTGTGTTGCTGCAGTTTTTCCAGGGCCTCAATGACATGTTCGATCTGTTGTCGGGTAATATCGTGGAACTGCATGGAAGAGACCACCGTTGCTGTGTTGCCGGCCACCTCTTCCGCGATGGCGCTGGCCCTGCTGCCCGCTGTCGAACAGGCCTCATTGAGCTGGGAGATGGCCTGCAGGCCCGCGTTGATATCGTCCAGAATCGCCCGTGCGTCGGCATGCTGGCTGGTTTCGGTGCTGCGCACCATTGCCAGGTTGGTATCGATCAACTGCGCCAAGGCCAGCCGCTGCCCCATGATGCCGGCAGACTTTTCGCTTACGGCATGCGAAAGTTTTTCCACATCCATTGCCAACGTCGTAAAACCGGCCCCCAGTTCGCCCAGGCGGGCGCTCTCGATCTTGGTGGAGATGGAGAGCATGCGCAGGGCCTTATCCATCTTCTGGAACCCCTCCAGCGGTTGCACTACCAGATTCAGTTGCTCCATGATCTGCTCCAGCATGCAACAACTCTCACCGCCTTGGGCACGGACATGCTGCAGGTAGTCGCCCATCTTGCTAAAGAGATGCTGCAGTCGGGAGGTCAGTTGGCTGCTTTCCTCGCCGGCAACCAACTGGACCAGTTCGTTGGCAGAGGAGGAGATGTGAGCGGAGCGTTGTGCAAAATCCTGCAACTGTTCGCCGAGCTGCAAAAATTCATGTTCGGTGGCACCGGCCAGACGCCGCAGGATGTCCATGACAGGGGAAAGTTGGGAGTGCCAGCGTTGCAGGTGGTCACACAGTGGGCTGGTCATGGTTGTCTGATTCCTTTCGCCGTCAGGAGGCGGTTACTGGAGCAGTCCGAGGCTGCGCAGTTCAGTCAGCAGTCTGGTCTTGCTGATCGGTTTGACAAGGTAGGCGGTGGCGCCGCCCTGGTAGTAGGTGTCAAAGACGGTCTTGGCATCGTCGATGGCCGTGGTCATGATGATCTTGGCCTCCAGGTTGGCGGGGACACCGAGTTCCTTTTCCAGTGCCCGGATTTGCCGCAGCGCCTCTCGGCCGTCAAGCCTGGGCATCATGATATCCAGGCAGATCAGGTCGTAGGGCCGTTTTTCGGCATGGGCCAGACGGCACGAAGCCACCGCCTCCTCGCCGTTTACGGCGATATCGCAGCTGAAGAAGGGGGACAGCAGTTCATTCAGGATACGGCGGGAAATAAAATCGTCTTCGGCGATCAGACATTTCACGTGGAGTACTCCTCTTCGGTGGTGTCCGTCTCAACGAAAATCGGCGCTACCCGAAAAGACGTAGTCGCGTTTGGCCGCCTCTTTCTGATGGCATTCGAAGCAGTTACTTACCGGATCAAGGCCGCTCGGTTTGCCTTGGGCGGTATAGCCGGCATACAGCCATCCTGCGGTAGCCTTCTGGCGTTTGTCTTTTCGCATCAACACCACCATGTTTTTGGGGCCATCAACGGCTGGATTGCCGTTTTTGATGTTAAAATGTTCCACCACAATCTGGCTGCCCTCCGGGAATTTGTTGCCGGCCCGGTAACCCTGCATGGCCTTCTTGTTGGCGTAGAGATAATGGATGCCGTAGAACAGGGATTTTTTGTCGCTGACCACCTTGCGGGGGCTTTTATGCCACGAGGTGTAGCCCTTGGGCAGGGGAGGCTGCGAAGCGGCCACGGCACTGGCGGCGATGGCCAACGAGCAGATGATAAGAACGGCTCTGCGCATGGTTGTGTCGTACTCCTTACCAGATTATTTTGTACAGAAAGAGAGTGTGTAAATCTGATTTTCATTAATGGCATGTTTGTAAACGTGTGTCTAGGTGTAACACGAAAATTATGCTTGTCCAGCCAAGGGCGGCAGTTGCGTGATGCGGGAGATGCCTCTGTTGCGGTGGTTGACCTCTGTACCAGTATGGTTTATAGCTTAGCGTATTCACGCGATTTTACCAACGGGAGCCCCCATGCCGCGCCCTTCCTGGGATCAGTACTTTATCGACATCACCCATCTGGTGGCCACCCGTTCCACCTGCCTGCGCCGTCAGGTGGGGGCTTTGCTGGTAAAGGAACGTAACATCCTGTCCACCGGTTACAACGGTACCCCATCCGGCATCAGCCACTGTGAACAGGTGGGGTGTCTGCGGGAACGGTTGAAGGTCCCCTCCGGTGAACGTCATGAACTGTGCCGGGGGCTGCATGCCGAACAGAATGCCATTATCCAGGCCGCCCGGCATGGGGTAAATATCGATGGCGCTACCTTATACTGCACCACGATGCCCTGTATCATCTGCACCAAGATGCTGATAAATGCCGGTATCCATCGGATTGTGTTCGAAGAGGGGTATGCCGATGAGCTGGCCCGGGAGATGGTGGCCGAGGCAGGTATTGAGGTTGATCAGTTTCTGCGCAATAGCCCCCCCGGTGGAGGGCAGTCATGAAGTGCCCGTTTTGCGGACACCCTGACAGTAAGGTGGTGGATTCGCGACCCGATAAGGGTGGTGCCGCCATTCGGCGGCGGCGCGAGTGTGAAAGTTGCGCCAAGCGGTTTACGACCCATGAACGCGTTGAAGAGATGCTGCCGCTGATTTGCAAAAAAGACGGCCGGCGTGAGCCGTTCGACCGGATGAAGGTGGTGGCCGGCATCAGCAAGGCCTGCGAAAAACGCCCGGTATCCATTGAAGAGATTGAACGGATGGCGGACCGCCTGGAGACCCGTCTGCAGGAAAGTGGTGAGCGTGAAGTGCCGTCCGCACAGGTGGGTGAATGGATCATGAAGGAGCTGCACGACACCGACGAGGTGGCCTATGTGCGGTTCGCCTCGGTATACCGCTCATTTAAGGATATCAGCGAGTTCATGGATGAGCTGCAGGATCTGCTGAAACGGTAGGAGACGGCGGGGCGAGGTGCTTTGTGACCAGTAACGATACCAGATACATGCGGCGTGCCCTGACCCTGGCCCGTAAAGGGATCGGACGTACAGCGCCCAATCCTGCCGTGGGATGCGTGATTGTCCGTGAGGGCAGGGTGGTGGGGGAGGGCTGGCATCAGAAGGCCGGTACCCCCCATGCCGAGATCCATGCCCTTGCGCAGGCAGGTGAACAGGCCAACGGCGCCGACCTTTATGTCACCTTGGAACCATGCAGCCATTACGGCAAGACGCCCCCCTGCAGCGAGGCGTTGATCAGGGCCGGCGTGCGGCGTGTGGTGGCCGGTATGGTGGATCCCTTTGCCGAGGTGAGCGGTAAGGGGCTTGCGCAGCTGCGCAGGGCGGGGATTGAGGTGGCGGTCGGGCTTTTGGAAACCGAGTGCCGCGAGCTCAACAAGGGGTTTGTCAAGTATGTGAAGTGTGGCCTGCCCTATGTCATATACAAGTCGGCCATGACGCTTGACGGCAACATCGCCACGGTGACCGGCAATTCGCGTTGGGTGAGCAGTGAAAAATCGCGCCGTTTCGTCCACCATCTGCGTGATGTCTGCGATGCGGTGATGGTGGGGGTCGACACCATTTTGATGGACAATCCGCAACTGACGGTGCGCCATGTAAGAGGGCGTTCGCCTCTGCGGGTTATCGTGGACACCCACCTGCGTACACCGGAAAGCGTCAATGTGCTGACCGGACCACTGGCAAAAAAGACCATCATCGCTACCTGCGAGACGAACCCGAGGGTCCATCGGCGCTATGAACTGCAAGGGGCCACCGTCATGGTCTGCGATGAGTTTGACGGGCGGGTTTCGATGGAGGACCTCCTGCGCAAGCTGGCGCGGTTTGGCATTCAGACCATCCTGCTTGAGGGGGGCAGCCGCCTGGCCGGCGACATGCTGCGGAATCACCTGATCGACGAATGCATCTTCTTTTATGCCCCCAAAGTGGTGGGTAACGGTTTTGCCCCCTTCAATCTGCCCGGCATCGAGACCATGGACAGTGCCATCAGGATGGAGATCAAACAGGTCGGTATGAGTGGCCCCGATGTGGTGGTGCATGCCCGGCCGGAGGTGCCATGTTCACCGGATTGATTGAATGTACCGGTAGGGTCGTCAGCCTGCGGCGTGGTGCCGCTGGTGCGGTGCTGGAGGTGGAGGCCTCTCTGCCGACCGATGAGGTGGTGGTCGGTGATTCGGTGGCGGTGAACGGCGTCTGTCTGACGGTTACCCAGATGGCGCGGGGGCGATTCTGTTTTGATGTCTCTCCTGAAACCGTCGAGCGCAGCACCTTTAAAACTCTTGTGCCGGGTGCGGCAGTCAACCTTGAACGTGCCCTGATGCTGGGGGCGCGACTGGACGGGCATCTGGTAACCGGCCATGTCGACTGTACCGGCAGGCTTGAGGAGAGCAGCCAGCAGGGCAACGCCATCCAGCTCAAGTTTGGGCTGCCGGCCGACTATGCGCGTCTGCTGGTCGAAAAGGGGTCAGTGGCGATCGACGGCATCAGCCTGACCGTGAATGGGGTGGGGCAGGACCATTTTTCGGTGACGATCATCCCCCACACCCTGGCCAACACCACCCTGGCCGGTCTTAAGGTGGGTAATACGGTCAATATCGAGACCGACATCATCGGCAAATATGTGGCCCGTCTAGCGGTGCCTCACGCCGGCGGCGGTCTGACCTTGGAAAAGCTGATGCAGAACGGGTTTGTGTGAGAGAGGAATACCGATGGACGTAAGTACGATTGAAGAGGCGATTGAGGATATCCGCCAGGGTAAGATGGTGATTCTGGTCGATGATGAAGACCGTGAAAACGAGGGGGATCTGACCATGGCGGCTGAATTGGTCACCCCTGAGGCGATCAACTTCATGGCAAAGTACGGCCGAGGGTTGATCTGCCTGACGTTGACCGCCGAGAAGTGCGATGCACTGGGGTTGAAGCCGATGGTGCGCGACAATACCTCCCCCTTTGAAACCGCCTTCACCATCTCCATTGAGGCCAAAAGGGGGGTTACTACCGGCATCTCCGCTGCCGACCGCGCCCAGACCATCCAGACGGCGATTGCCCCCCATGCCAGCGCCAACGATCTGGTCAGCCCTGGCCATGTCTTTCCGCTACGGGCTAAGCCGGGCGGCGTACTGGTGCGCACTGGCCAGACCGAAGGTTCGGTGGATCTGGCCCGGTTGGCCGGTCTGACACCGTCCGGGGTGATCTGCGAAATCATGAATGACGACGGCACGATGTCGCGCATGCCGCAGCTGAAAAACTTTGCCAAGCAGCATGGTCTCAAAATTTGCACCGTTGCCGATCTGGTGGCCTATCGTCTGAAACATGAACAGTTGGTGCGGACTGTCGCCGAGGCCAAACTCCCCTCACGTTACGGCGGCGACTGGCGGATCGTGGCGTTTGAAAACGACGTGGACAATCTGGACCACCTGGCCCTGGTCAAGGGGGATATCGGCGGTGACCAACCGGTATTGGTTCGGGTGCATTCCGAGTGCCTGACCGGCGATGTTATGGGGTCATTGCGGTGCGATTGCGGTGATCAGCTGCACAAGGCGATGGAGGCCATTGATCACGAAGGACGCGGTGTTGTGCTCTACATGCGCCAGGAAGGGCGCGGTATCGGCCTGATCAACAAGTTGAAGGCCTACGAACTTCAGGATCAGGGGCTGGACACGGTGGAGGCCAACCAGCAGTTGGGCTTTAAGGCTGATATGCGCGATTACGGTGTGGGTGCCCAGATTCTGGTGGCCCTGGGGCTTAAGAAGATCAGGCTGCTGACCAACAACCCCCGCAAGATGGTCGGTCTGCAGGGGTACGGCATTGAAATTGTCGGGAGAGTGCCGATCGAGGCTAACCCTACCTGTTCCAATCGCCGTTACCTCAAGACCAAACGGGAAAAATTGGGCCACCTGCTGGAAAAGGTCTGATGAAGGTCTTATTGCATATCTGTTGTGGGCCGTGTGCCCTGTATCCCTTGGCCGCTCTGCGCGGGGAGGGGATGAGTGTCACCGGTTTTTTCTGCAACCACAATATTCACCCCTACCAGGAGTACGAGCGGCGCCGCGATACCGCGCTGCAGATGGCCCGCTTGGAAGGACTCGAATTGACGGTGCGGGATGATTATCGCCTGGAGGAGTTTTTGGCCAACGTGGCGGCTGCTCCGGAAAACCGTTGTGCCTATTGCTACGCATCCCGGCTGGATCTGGCCGCGGCGGCGGCACACCAGGCGGGCTTCGCTGCCTTTACCTCATCACTCTTTTACAGTCGTTACCAGAACCACGACCTGATGCGCCAGAAGGCGGAAGAAGCGGCTGCGCGCCATGGGGTGGCATTTTTGTACCGTGATTTCAGGCCGGGCTGGCAGGAGGGGATCAGGCGTTCCAAAGAACTTGGCCTGTACCGCCAACAGTACTGCGGTTGTATTTACAGCGAGAAGGAACGTTACCAGCCAAGGGAGCGGCCTTGATGCCGGGGCTGGGGAGGATGCTGATCATTGCCGGGCTGGTGCTGGTGGCCATCGGGCTGTTGATTGGTCTGGCCCCCCGCCTGCCCTGGTTTGGCCGGTTGCCGGGCGATATCATGATACGGCGTGGCCAGTTCAGTTTTTTTATGCCGATTACTACCTGCCTGCTGCTGTCGCTTGTGCTGTCGTTGGTACTGTGGCTGCTGCGGCGGTGAATGAAACTGCAGATATGCGAAAAGGCCCGTAACTACGGGCCTTTTCGTTTAAAACAGGTTTTGGCGCTGCCGGTTAGGCGTGGATTGCATTAACCGGGCAGGTGTCTACGCAGGCACCGCAATCAATGCAGGTGTCGGCATCGATGACGCGCTTGCCGCCTTGCTCGCTGATAGCGTTGACTGGGCAGGAATCTTCGCAGGCGCCGCAGTTGGTGCAATCGTCGGTGATGGTATGGGCCATGATACTAACCTCCTTTGTAATGTGAGCTTTCCCCGCAGAAAGCGCTGGATACCTATCATAGCCGCGCTTAAATGTCCAGCAAAAGTGTATACTGAAAATTGAATGTATAAAATGAAAAAGGTTGAATTCAAAACGCCCTCCATGATATATCAAATGCAGTTTTATTTTCACACAAACACTTTATCAAGACTAATGCTTTTTTATTGAAAATAATAAAGAGTGGTTGTTTGCTGATGGAGGATTAAGATGATTATTATGGCGTTGAACTGTGGCAGTTCCTCGGTCAAATATCAGCTTTTCGATTGGGAAAAGAAGGAGGTCGTGGCCAAGGGGATGGTGGAACGGGTCATCATCGGCGACTCCTTCATTGAGCACGATGTGCCTGGTCGTCCCACTTATCGACTTGAAGAGGATTGCCCGGACCACCGTGCAGCTATCAATCTGGTCATCCGAACGGTCACCGATGGTGAATGTGGCGTTTTACAGAGTGTCAGCGAGATATCCGCCGTCGGCCATCGGGTGGTACACGGTGGCGAACATTTTACCCGCTCGGTGTTGATTGACGATCAGGTCCTTAATGCGGTCAAAGAGGTACAGCACCTGGCCCCGCTGCATAACCCCCCGAACATCGACGGCATCGAGGCGGCCAAGTACCTGATGCCGACCGTTCCGCATGTGGCGATCTTCGATACCGCCTTTCATCAAACGATGCCCGAGCATGCCTATCTCTATCCGGTGCCCTACGAATGGTACGAGAAGCATGGCGTTCGTCGGTATGGTTTCCATGGTACCTCACACCTGTACGTTTCCAAACGTGCGGCGGTATTACTGGGAAAACCTGCCAATGAATGCAACATCATCACCATGCATATTGGAAACGGCGTTTCCCACTGTGCCATCAAGAACGGTATCTCGGTGGATACCACCATGGGGCTGACGCCTCTTGAGGGGGCGGTGATGGGGACCCGTTGCGGCGACATCGACCCGGCCATCCCCTCCTTCATGATGGTCAAGGAGAACCTGTCGGCCAAGGAGATTGACGGTCTGCTCAACAAGAAGAGCGGCATCCTGGGCATTACCGGTCGCTATACCGATCGCAGGGATGTGATTGAACATGCCGCTGCCGGTGACCATCGATGTGAACTGGCTCTGCAGATGGAGGCCTATCGTCTGAAGAAGTACATCGGTTCGTTCATGGCTGCCGTGGGGCGTCTGGATGCAGTGGTGTTTACCGCAGGTGTGGGCGAGATGGGGGCTGTTATCCGTGAGCGGGCGATAGAGAACCTGGAGCATATCGGTATTGTGCTGGACCGTGAACGCAATGCCGGTGCCATGACCCGCAAACGCGAGTCACTGATCACCACTGATGATTCACCGGTCAAGGTGTTTGTGATCCCCACCGATGAAGAACTGGTCTTTACCGAGGATGTGGTGGCGATCCTGGAGGGGAGCTATACCGATCATATGCATTTCCCCTATTCCTTTGCCCAGAAGGGGTTTGTCCGTAATTAGCCGTCTGTGAGTGAGCTGTATGTAGAACGGCCCGCCGGTTCAGTCTGGCGGGCCGTTCGCTTTACGTGTTGACGTTCTCAGTTTATTGTTTGCCAAGTTCTTCTTTGAGCCCTTCAACGACGGCCCTTACCTCGGCCAACATCTCTGCGGCCTGGGGTGAGCGTTCGTACTTCAGGTACTGCTGATAACAGGTAAGGGCCTCTTCCATGCGTTCCTGATCCATGCAGATCCCTCCCAGCGTCAGATAGGCCATGCTGAAGGCAGGATCCCGTTCCAGTGCAAAACGGCACTGTTCCTCCGCCTCTTCGTACTCTTCCAGATCGTAGTACAGCTCGCCCAGGCTGTGGTAGGCTGCCGGGTCTTCCGGGTCAAGTGCAATCCCTTTCCGGTAGGCTTCAATGGCCTTTTCATGTTCTCCCTTGCCATACCAGGCATCGCCCAGGGCATTTATGGCAAACAGGTTGTCGGGCTCGCGTTCCAGTGCCTGGTTAAAGGCCGTGATCGCCTCGTCCGTCCGGTCCTGAGCCTGGTAGACGAGGCCGATGCTGACCAGGGCGTCACTGTCGTGCGGGTCGAGCTCCTGCACCCTGCGGTAGCTGGCGAGGGCGTCCTGATGACGGCCTGCCTCGAGTTGCAGATCTCCCAGCGAGGTCAGGGCGTCTGGGTCATTGGGTGAGAGCTGCAAACCGGTCTGGTAGGCGGTAATCGCCTCGTTGAGCCTTCCCAGTTCGGCCAGAGCGTCACCTTGGTAGAAATGCCCGGCCGGGTCATCGGGGTGCGCTGCCAGATAGGCGGTCAGGGTGGCCAAGGCCTGGATGGGGTCGTCCGTCTCCAGTTGGTCGATGGCGGCAGTCAGCTCGGGGGCCAGGGTATCGTTGGTCACGGTAATCTCCTGATCATCAAGGAATATGCCGTAAACCCTACCACAGGCAGTTCGGTTTGTGAGCAGTAAAAATTTGCAATCTGTAAACTTTGTTTTATACTGCCACGAACCACACTCAAGAACGGGGTTTTTCATGCACCGTGAGCCGTCCCAAACGCTCGGATTGCGTACCCTCGAAGACATCAGCAGCATCATCCTCCACTCCCACGATCTCCACGAGACCCTGGACAACATAGTCACTATTGTCGCCAAACGGATGAACAGCGACGTCTGCTCCATTTACCTTCTGGAGGAGGATGGCGAGACCTTGGTGCTGAAAGCCACCAAAGGCCTGGCCCAAAGTGCGGTGGGCAAGATCACCATGAAGACGTCTGAAGGGCTCTCCGGTCTGGTGATCGAGACCCGCGGTGTGGTGACCACCGACAACGCACCGGCACATCCCCGCTACAAATATTTCAAGTCGTCCCGTGAAGAACGCTACCTCTCATTCCTGGGGCTGCCGCTGTTCGAGCGCAAAACCCCAATCGGCGTGATCGTTGTCCAGACAAAGGAACCACGCCACTTCAACGATGATGAGATCAGCGCCCTGCGTACCATCACCTTTCAGATCAGCAGTATTGTCCTGAACGCAAAGCTTTTGGATTCGATCCAGAGCAAGGAACAGGAACGGGCCTACTATGAACAGGAGTTGGCCCGGTTGAGGGCGCCTTCCTCGACCCGGAAGGGTGCCAAGGAACCCGTTAAACGTGCCGCCTCGCTCATCCTGCATGGTACCGCTGTCTCCTCCGGTGTCTGCAGCGGCAAGGTCTACATCCTTGACCGCTTCAGCGACAAGGTGATCAAGGTGGCCAAGGTGGGCAGCCGGGCCGATGAGCTGAAGAAATTTAGGTTGGCCCTGGAGAAGGTCACCATCCAGACCATCTATATGGAAAAACGGGTGAGCGAGCTGCTTTCAGAGGGCGACGCCGCCATCTTCCATACCCACCTGATGATCCTTGAAGACCGCGGTTTTTCCGGTAAGGTGCAGGAATTTATCGAACAGGGCGCCGGCGCAAGCCGGGCGGTACACGAGGTGGTGCAGGACTATATCGACGTCTTTGCCGCCATGGAGGACCCGTATCTGCGCGAACGGTCAGCCGACATGGAGGATATCGGGCGTCGGATCATCGATGTGCTGCAAGGCAACGAACACGATGGGGGCAAGTTGAAGGAGACGCGGGTGATCGTGGCCGAGGATATCTTCCCCTCCGACATGGCCATGCTTGATCACGATAAGGTTTTGGGCATTGTCACTGAAAAGGGGAATATCTACTCGCACGCCGCCATCATGGCGAAGTCGCTGGGGATCCCCGCGGTGGTTGGGGTTGAGGGGCTGCTGCAGGCCGCGGATGTCAAAGATCAGGTGATCGTGGACGGTGCCACGGGAAATATCTACCTGAACCCTGACGCGATGGTGACCGCTGAGTATCAGCGCCTTGAACAGGATTACGCCAGCCGTCTGAAGGAGTTGGAACCGCTTAGGGACCTGCCGGCGGTTACGTCCGATGGTACCCGGATCACGCTGCGGGCCAATATCGGACTGATCTCGGACATCCGGGTAGCCGTGGCCAACGGGGCCGAGGGGGTGGGGCTCTACCGCACCGAGTTCCCCTATATGACCCGTACCAGTTTCCCCGACCGGCATGAGCAGGCCGCGTTGTACCGCAAAATCCTGGAGGGCTTCCCCGACCAGCCGGTCAATATCCGTACGCTGGACATCGGCGGCGACAAAGGGTTGCCGTATTTCACCTACCCGGAGGAGGATAATCCCTTTTTGGGGTGGCGCTCGATCCGCGTTTCACTGGAGGAGCAGGCGATCTTCAAGGAACAGCTGGCGGGCATCCTGCTGGCCGCTCCATCAGGCCGCCCAACCATCATGTTTCCTCTCATCTCATGTCTGGATGAGGTGCGGGTGATACGCAAACTGATGGGCGAGGTGGTGGCCGAATTGCGTGCAGCGGGATGTGAGACCTGTGGTGACCTGCCGCTGGGGATCATGGTGGAGGTGCCGGCCGCCGTGCAGATCATCCATCTGTTGGCCAGGGAGGTCGATTATTTGAGCATCGGCACCAACGACCTGATTCAGTACATGCTTGCAGCCGACCGGAATAATCCCAAGGTAAAACAGTACTATGAGCCGTATCATCCGGCGGTGCTGCACGCTATCAAGCGGGTGGCTGACGTCGGACAGGAGATGGGTAAAAAGGTGTCTATCTGCGGCGAGATGGCGGCTGATCCGTTGAATGCCCTGCTCTTGGTGGGGATGGGGATTCGGGAGTTCAGCCTTTCGGCCCCCAGCATCCCGGTGGTGAAACAGGCCCTGCGCGGCCATTCAGTGCGGCAGTGTCAGGCCTTGGCCCGCAAGGTACTGACCTGCGACTCAGGCGCCGAGATCAAGAATTATCTGGCAAAGAAGCGTAACGAACTGTTCAGCTAGCTGCTAGTCGTACCGCCACTTGAACGTCACCACCTTGCAATCGGGCAGTGCCTTGCGCAGTGCCGTCAGGCCCGCCTCAGTCACCTTGGTGCCGCTGAAGGTCAGCCATTTGAGCTTTTTGAGCGCCAGCAGATTGCCAAGCCCGGCATCGGTGATCTGGGTGTGGTAGAGGTACAATCGTTTCAGCTCGGACAGACAGGCCAGCTGTTTCAGGCCGTCGTCGCTGACGGTGGTGTTGGAGAGATAGAGTTCCTGCAGTCCCGACAGACGGCAGAGCCGCTCCAGCGCACTATCGCCCACTTCATAAAGAAATAGCGATTGCAGATCGTTTTTTTTCAGGGCCTTCATAAAGGTCATCCCGGCCTCGCCATCTCCCCGCACATCAAGCCGTAACGCCTTGTCCAACCCTATCTCGCAGGTGCCTTTGGCCATGCCGAGTTTTCGCCACTCCCGGTAATCCACGGAGGCGATGGGCCGCAGATAGAGGGTGCCGTAGCTCTTATCCGCAGGAAAACGGACGATGCGCGTCTCCAGGGGCGGGCTGGGGTGTTCCTCAACCGGTTCCGGCTCCCCTTTTAGCATTGCCAGGCGTTTGCGTGCCTTGGCCAAGTCCAGATCAACCGTGGCGGCCATTTCTGCCAGCAGGTCGATCCCGTCTGACAGGGCGTCATCAACACGCTGCTTGAAGCGGTAGATGTCCGAGGATGTCAGCTCGGCCGTACGGTCGCGCAATTCCAGGATGGTTTTACGCACATGGGCCAGCTGACGGATGATCCGGACCAGCTCGGCACCGATATCCAGCCCTTTGGCGCTCTTGGGGCCGAGCTGCCATGCCCGCAACAGCCGCTGCAAGGCATCACGATCGCCATCCTGGTAGGCTTGGTTGGCGATGACCATCAGCTCCTGCCGTCGGGAACGTTCGTTGTCATCCAGGCCCAGATCGGGATGGATGGCCTTGGCCACCACGCGGTAGAGGGCCTTGAGGCTTTTCTCTTCCATCAGCGAGGTGGTGTCGGGGTTATCATCCAGCAGGCTGGTGGGGCCGTGAGAGCGGCTTGCGGTGTCATACTCGGCAGCGTGGTAAAATTTGTGATGTTCTTTGCGGTCTTCGGTGTCCAAAAGTCCGCTTATCTGCCACTCCAGCTGTTCGAGTTCGGCGA
>JAJXUW010000028.1 GCA_021782545.1 Deltaproteobacteria bacterium
ACCACAGGGGGTTTCCCTGTGGTTTTCAGGTGCGATGTTTTTATAGCATAGCAAGCCGAGGTCGGGCAATCACTACCTGTGCACTTGGCTCAGCGATAAACCTCATCATGGCTGCCGATGTCGAGCAGGATGATCTCTTGTTCGGTCACCATGACAGTCAGGGTGATGCGATAGGAATAGGTAAGCCGTACGGCGTGGCACCCGGCCAGCTTGCCCGTGAGTGGATGCAGTCCAAGGCTCGGCTGAAAAGGGTCCAGCTTAAGCGCCTCGAAGACTGCGGCAAAGCGGGGTCGTAGATTAGGGTGTTTTTTGAAGAACTTTCGCGCCTGGCGGAGGAACGGTTCCGTAGTGGCAACAGTGAACACGCGTCACTCTCCGGCTGCGTCAATCGCCTGCAACAGCTCCTCGGCCGAGGCAAACCGTTGCACCCGCCCGGCCTTGACATCCTCCAGCGAAGCCTTTACCCGCGCAACATAGGCCTCTTCCGCCTCGGCCACCAGCTCCTTGTAGCGTTCCTCGGTCAGCACCACGTACTCAGGCCGGTTGTTGCGGATCACATGCACATCCCCGGCGCTGATTAGGTCATCCACCGCAGCGATGCCGCGTCGCTTGATCTCTTGGGCCGGAACGGTATTCATAACAGCCCCCCTTTAAATACTTAATCGAGTATCTATATTATGCCACAACAGGTACCAACTAACCACTAGAAATTGGTATGCTATTCTTACAATTCACCCGTTGCTGACGACCACTCGCGGATCAGCAGTGCCTCCTTCTCTGAAATGCCCAGTGACAGCAGAAAGGCGTGGTGGGCCGCCGGCTCCTGCCGCTCGAAAAAGGCCGACCCGGGAATGGGGCGCCTTTTTTTGTTGGTAAATTTGGGGGATATGTACTTTTGGAATTAAGTAAACTGTCCCCGGAACTACCAGGGCAGGTCAAATGGTTTGGTTGGAACTTCTTTGCCGCATTACTTTTAAAAGGTGGAAGTTGGGCGTTGAACCCTCCACTCTATGATTTGGTAACCCGCTGACTTCAAAGACGGCCTCGTGTACGCAAAGATCATCTCAACTGGTTCGTCGAACGGGTTGTAAAACCAATGAACAGCACCTCGGGGCACGAACATCGTATCACCTTGAGCTATCTCCACTTCTGTATCGTCCAGCCCGCTAATCCCTCTTCCCGACAAGATATAGATAACTTCCTCCGCGTCCTTATGGATGTGCTTCTTGTGTGTGGAGGTCTTCGCTTCGAACCTGCAGTATGCAAAAGTTATGTCCTCCGCACCCACGGTGTCCTTGTCGACAAGGACTACTCTCTTTGCATTGTCCAAGTCCTTGATCGGCTCGTTTCTTCCATCGGCGAGTCCAAGCAGATATTTCATGTTATCCTCCATTTTCAACTCGTTATTGATCAGAAAATCAAAACATCTAATAATAACAGGCTGTTGAAATTTAACTAGCTGTTTTTGCTGATTTATGGTACTTTATTGCGCATAATACTTCGGAATTATTGTGGAATTTTATGCGCGGTTTCAACAGCAGTACGTGTGGAATTTGGGGACAGTTTATTTAATTTACTTCCACGGATTACAAATCTGCGCGCCACAACGCTCGAGATCCTTTATGTTGCGCGTCACTACCAGCATACCGTGCACTGCTGCAGTTGCTGCTATCAGCGCATCCATCACCGGCAGTTTCTCGCCTTTACATTCTGTTTCTCCCTGCAGTTTGCCCCAGCAGAGTGCCGTTTCTTGGTCTACACTTAAAATCCGGTCACCAAACCGCTCCACGAGATCATGACCGACCCAGGCCTGTAGTTCAGCTTTTTTTGCTCCATCAGGTAGCTTACTAATCCCTTTCTGCAATTCACCCAGTGTCAGGACACTCAGAAACAGGGTCTGTTCATCCTGCGTATCTAACCAAGCCACCACCGCCGGATTCGGCTCCTTTTTGACCAGTTCCGAGATCAGACAGGTATCAAGCAGATACTTCACAGCTCCACCTCACGGGAAGACTCGGTGCTACGGGTCAGGTCTAACTCTGCCTGACACAACGGCGATTGCCGGAAGAACCGTGACAAGCCAGTGGTGGGCATGGTCAGCTTGCGATATTCCTCAAAGGACACCACCACTGCAGATGGCTTGCCACGCAGTGTAATGGTCTGGGGGCCATCATGCAGCGCCTGTTCAACCACCTGACTCAGGCGATTTTTAGCCTCTTGCAGTTGCCACTCCCGGTCATGGAACGATCGGTTATGCACAGTCATTTTCATATCACCCCCAAAACAAATCCAGCCAGTCTAGACAGATAACTATAGCACACCATGAGATGAGATCAAGCGAATCTGAAATCCACAGCAGAATCAAAAAAAAGGCGCCGTTTCCGACGCCCTTCAAGTTCGACTATTTCAGGTTTTTCTTTATCCTCTCCACCGCTTCAATCACATTCTCGCGATGGCCGAAGGCAGAGAGCCGGAAGAACCCTTCCCCTGATGGGCCGAAGCCCGACCCCGGCGTGCCGACCACGTTGCACTCCTTCAAGAGCTTGTCGAAGAAGTCCCAGGAGGACATGCCGCCCGGCGTCTTGAGCCAGATGTAGGGGGCGTCCACCCCGCCGTAGCAGGTGACACCAATCTCTTTCAGGCCTTCGCGGATGATGCGGGCGTTCTCCATGTAGTAGTCGATGATCTCTTTGGTCTGCTTCCAGCCCTCATCGCTGTACACCGCGGCAGCGGCCTTCTGCACCGGGTAGGAGGCGCCGTTGAACTTGGTGGTGGTGCGGCGCAGCCAGAGCTTGTTGAAGGAGTACTTCTCGCCGCTGGCAGTGGTGCCCATCACCTCTTCCGGTACCACCACCAGGCCGCAGCGCACGCCGGTGAAGCCGGCGGTCTTGGAGAAGGAACGGAACTCGATGGCGCACTTCTTGGCCCCTTCCACCTCGTAGATCGAGTGGGGGATCTCCGGGTTGGTGATGAACGCCTCGTAGGCGGCGTCAAAGAAGATCACGGCGTCGTTGGCCAGGGCGTAATCGACCCACTTCTTCAACTCGGCCTTGGTGGCCACGGTGCCGGTGGGGTTGTTGGGGAAGCAGAGGTAGATGATGTCCACCTTCTGGGTCGGCAGGGCCGGGATGAAGTTGTTGGCCTCGTTGCAGGGCATATAGACGATGTTCTTGTAGTAGCCCTTCTCGTCTGCCTCGCCGGTGCGGCCGATCATCACGTTGGTGTCGTTGTAGACCGGGTAGACCGGGTCGCCGATGGCCACCACGTTGTCCAGGGCGAAGATATCCAGGATGTTGGCGCAGTCGCACTTGGAACCGTCGGAGATGAACATCTCCTCGGTCTTGAGGTCCACGCCCAGCGGCTGGTAGGACTTCTCGATGATGGCGTTGATCAGCCAGTCGTAGCCCTGCTCCGGGCCGTAGCCGGCGAACTTGTCGGTGGTGGCCAGATCGTCCACGGCATCGTGGAACGCCTTCAGCACGGCCGGGGCCAGGGGACGGGTCACATCACCGATCCCCAGGCGGATCACCTTGGCATCCGGGTTGGCGGCGGCGAACTCACGCACGCGACGGCCGATCTCGGGGAACAGGTAGCCGGCCTTCAACTTCAGGTAATTGTCATTGATCTTTGCCACGAACTATCCTCCAGGGTTGTTATGTTGGGTTGGACGGGAGCTTTTGAGTGGTCCCGATGAAATAGTAACAGATCACGCCGACCAGCGGCAGGAAGATGACCAGCAGCAGCCAGACCAGCTTGTTGGGACCGGCGAACTCATTCTTGAGGATATCGACCAGCGCCCAGACCCAGGCCACAAGGCAGGCAATGGCCAACAGGCCGCTACCTAGCATCACAAACAACATCAGTATTCCGGCTTCCATCATGGTGCCATCTCCTGAAGGCTGTTAGCGAAGGCCCAGCACATCCTGCATGTCGTACAGCCCCGGCTGCTTGCCGACGATCCACTTGGCAGCGCGCACCGAGCCTCGGGAAAACATGTCGCGGGTCATGGCACGGTGGGAGATCTCGATCCGCTCACCCTGGCCGATGAAGTAGACGGTATGCTCGCCCACGATATCGCCGCCCCGCACGGTCTGCATGCCGATCTCTTGCTTGGTGCGCTCGCCGCAGATACCCTCACGATGATAATTTGCCACCGCGTTGTAGTCGCGGCCCAACGCCTCGGCCACCACTTCGCCCATCCGTACGGCGGTGCCGCTGGGGGCATCTTTCTTCTTGTTGTGGTGCAGCTCCACAATCTCCACATCAAAGTCGTCGCCCAGGGTCTTGGCGACGTCTTTAAGGATCTTGAAGCAGACGTTGACCCCCACCGACATGTTGGGGGCCAGGACCGCCGGAATGCTCTTGGCCAGTTCCACGGCCAGGGCCCGCTCCTCGGGGGTGAAACCGGTGGAGCCGATCACGATCGCCTTCTTCTTCAGGCCGCAGACCTCCAGGTTCTTGAGCGAGACCTTGGGGGTGGTAAAGTCGATCAGTACATCGCAGCCCGCCACCACGGCGTTGATGTCGTCGCTGATGGCAACGCCCAAGACGCCGCACCCGGCGATCAGGCCGGCATCCTGCCCCACCAGCTCGTGGCCGGGACGCTCAAGCGCCCCTGAAACAGTGCAGCCCGCCTCTTTGGCGGCGACAATGATCCGTTGACCCATGCGGCCGGCGGCGCCGCAGACGGCTATTTTAATCATGGTGATCCCCTAACAAATAAATTCAAGAAACCGTTTCGCTAGATCAGCTTGTACTCTTTCATGATGGCAGCCAACTTCTCTTTGTTTGCTGCGCTCATCGGGGCCAGCGGCAGGCGCACCTCGTCGGAGCACTTACCCATCAGCCCCAGGGCGGTCTTGACCGGCACCGGGTTGGACTCGATGAACATGGCGTTGTTGATCTTCAGGGTCTCCAGGTGCAGCTGGCGGGCCTTCTCCATATCGCCGGCATAGAAGGCGTCGGTGAGACTCGCAATGGTCTTGGGCATGATGTTGGCGGTGACCGAGATCACCCCCTTGGCGCCGCAGGCCATCATCGGGAAGGTGATGAAGTCATCGCCGGACAGGACATCGATCTGGTCGCCACACAGCGCCAGTACCTCGGAGGCCTGCTGAAGCGAGCCGGTGGCCTCTTTTATCGCCACGACGTTTTTGATCACAGACAAGCGCGCCACGGTCTCGGGCAACAGATTGACGCCGGTGCGACCCGGTACGTTGTAGAGGATCTGCGGGATGGCAACGGCCTCGGCAACGGCCTTGTAGTGCCGGTACAGCCCTTCCTGGGTCGGCTTGTTGTAGTAGGGGGTCACCAGCAGGCAACCATCGGCACCCAGCTGTTTGGCGTGCTCGGTCATCTCGATCGCCTCATGGGTGGAGTTGGAGCCGGTGCCGGCAATAACCGGAACCCGCTTACCCACCTGCTCCACCACGATCTGGATCACACGGTCGTGTTCTTCATAATCCAGCGTGGACGACTCGCCGGTGGTGCCGCAGGGCACGATGGCGTCGGTGCCGCCATTGATCTGGAACTCCACCAGCTCCCGCAGTTTCTCTTCGTCGACCGCACCGTTTTTAAACGGTGTGACGAGCGCTACAATACTCCCTTTGAACATGACCGCCTCCCCTATGCGTACCCGTTGATTAGCCCCTAATCCCCTGAAAACGGTGAAATATGCAAGAAATAGAATTATTTACCATGCCACCCCAAAAATGTCAAAACGTGTTTATACGGTTGATAAAGGCGATCAACAGGCCGTAATGGAAACGATTGAACGGAAACCTGAGCCGCGGCAGGTCGATCAGATCCGGCTCGTCCTGCTCGCACTCCAACGGGCCGCAACAGGAGATATGTTCTCCCGTGCGGACCAGCTCGGGGAACTCCTCCTCAAGGGTACGGACCTGTTCATCGCTGATCAACCGGTTGAGGCGGACAATGGCCAGGTCGTCGTGGAAGCGAAGCGAGTGATAGACGCGGTAAAAGCCCTCGATCACCTGGGCCGCCTCGGCCTCGTCCTTGGTGATGGTGAAGATCGAAAAGTCCTCGCCGGAGATCAGCCCCTTGATCAGGAGCTGTTCCTTGACGAATTCGAAGAACTGCTCCCAGAAGCCGTCCTCATCGTCAACCAGCACCAGCGGCTTGGGCGAGGTCTTGCCGGTCTGAATGAGAGTAAAGACCTCCATCGCCTCATCCAGGGTACCGAACCCGCCGGGAAAGACCGCCACGGCGTCGGCCTCCTTCACAAAGGCGACCTTGCGGTTAAAGAAGTACTTGTAGGTCACCAGACGGGGGTTATTCTTCATCACCGGGTTGGCCTGCTGTTCAAACGGCAGCCGGATGTTGACCGCGAAGGAGTTTTCGCTGCCGGCCCCCTCGTTGCCGGCCTGCATGATGCCACCGCCGCCGCCGGTAATCGTCATCCAGCCATCCTGCGCCAGCAGCCGCGCAAAGCGGACGCACTTCTGGTAGATCGGTTCGTCGGACCGGGTGCGGGCCGAACCGAAGATGGTGACCTTCTTGCGGTCGCGGTAGGGCCCGAAGACCCGCGCCGTGTACCGCATCTCCCGCAGGGTGCGGTTGATCAGCTTGAGGTCGGGGATATGATCGGTCTCTTGACCGATCTTCAGGGAGGAAATCACCAGCTCCCGCACCAGATCGGGGTGCGGAATGCCTTCAGCAGCAGCCAGCAGGCGGTCGATCAGAAGGTCGACCTCTTCGTTGGTATGGGAAAAGCTGAGCTCCATTGAGTCCCCCGGATCTGTATACGACCGCAAGCGGTTGTGTGGGGCGCACCCTAACACAGTTCAAAGGTGCTGTAAACCGCCGGTCAGCCGGATTCACAACTTGCAATTTTCAGTGTGTCCGTAGTAGTATGCAGCCTTTCCAGCGATGCCGTAGCCACGCCCAAAGGAGCCCGCTATCCATGCTTGACCTGATGCGCAAAAAGAAAGATTCCATCATCATCAAGGTGGTCTTTGCCGTTATCATCCTGTCCTTCATAATCGCCTTTGGATACGGGATTGATCAGGCCATACACGGCCGGTCCGGGACAAAATCCTACGCTGCCAAGGTCGGCAGCACCACCATCTCACTGGAGCAGTACCAGAACTCCTACCAACGCCTCCGCGAGATCTACCAGCAGCTATTTGGCCAGGCCAACGGCGGGCTCACACCAGAGCTGGAAAAACAACTCAACCTCCGCCAGCTGGCCCTCGACCGCCTGATCGACAACGTGCTGCTGATCAAGGCCAGCAAAGACCTCGGCATCACGGTCAGCAAGGACGAGGTGATCGCCTCTATCGCCACCATGCCAGCCTTCCAGCGTAACGGCGCCTTTGATCTGAGGCTCTACCAGCAGATTCTGAAGATGTCCCGCATCACCCCCAGCGACTTTGAAGAGTCACAGAAGAACGATCTGCTGATCGCCAAGACCCGCAAGGCGATCATGGACAAGGCCCAGGTAAGCGATGACGATGCCAAGGCCCTGTTTCACAAGGAGCATGACCGCCTGCAACTGTATTACGCCGCCTTTACCCCGGCAGACATGGCCTCCGCCGTGAAGGTAACCGATGCCGACCTGGACGACTACCTGAAGGCGAACGCCGACCGGTTCAAGAGTCCCGAAAAGGTTGCCATCAGCTATCTGGTACTTGATCCTGCGGCACAGGTGGCCAGCCAACAGATCAGCCCTTCCGAGCAGGAGAGCTTCTACCGCAAGAACCTGGACCGCTACCTGGGCAGCGACAACAGCCCGATCCCTTTTGAGAAGATCAAGGAACGCGTGCTGGCCGATGCCAAACGCAGCAAGGCCGCCAAGGACCTCTATGATAAGGCGGCCGACACGCTCTACCAAAACATCAAGTCGGGTGACCTGCAACTGGTGGCTGCCAAGCTGCACGCCAAAACCAGCGATACCGCCCTGTTCTCGACCGCTGCCCCGCCCAAAGGGCTAGCCGGCGAGGCCGACCTGCTGAAAAAGGCCTTTGAGCTGAAGGCGGGCGAGCTGGGCGGGCCGGTGGAGACCACCAAAGGGATCTACATCATAAAGGTGCGCGAGAAAAAACCGGCCGCCGTGTTGCCGCTGGCGCAAGTACGCGGTACGATTGAACAGCAGGTCCGGGCCCTCAAGGCGGCTCAACTGGCCAAGCAGAAGGCGCTCGAGGCGCAGAAGCAGTTGGGGACCAGCAACCTGAGCGGCCTGAAGCTGCAGACCACCCCGGCCTTCGGCTACACTGCCAAGGGCGATCTGCCCGGTATCGGCACCTCGCTGCCGCTGATGGATTCGGCCTTCAAGCTGACCGCCGCCGCACCGGCCCCCACTGAACCGATGCTGATCGGCAGCCGTTGGTATGCGGTCCGCCTCAAACAGCGTACCGCCGCAGCCGAGACCGATTTTGCCGCCCAAAAAGAGGCCCTTAGACAGCGGATGCTCCCCCAACGCCAGCAAGAGGTGCTTAAAGCCTGGCTGCAGGAACAGCGCGCCAAGACCAAAGTGCTTATCAACCAGGCCGTGTTGGAAAGTGATCGCTAATTAACAACTCATTAATCCCCGTAATGCCTTGTGCTTAAGGAGAAGTGTCATGACGCAACCTGTAAAACAGACCGATCTTCCTGGACTGCATCTGATCAGCCGCGGTAAGGTCCGCGACATTTATGACCTAGGCGATACCCTGCTTATGGTCACTTCCGACCGGATCTCGGCCTTTGACGTGATTATGAACGAACCGATCCCCGACAAGGGCGCGGTGCTGACCCAGATCTCAAAATTCTGGTTTAACCAGGTAGCGGACATCATCCCCAACCATATCATCTCCACCGACGTGGCCGACTACCCGGCCGCGTGCAAGCCGTACGCCGACGTACTGGCCGGCCGTTCAATGTGGGTGAAGAAGGCCCAGCCGTTGGCGGCCGAATGTATCGTACGCGGCTATGTCGCCGGTTCCGGTTGGAAGGACTACCAGGCCACCGGGACCATCTGCGGCATCAAGCTGCCGACGGGCCTAAAAGAGTCCGACCGCCTGCCGGAACCTATCTTCACCCCCTCCACCAAGGCCGAACTGGGGACCCACGATGAGAACATCAGCTTTGACGAGATGGCCCGGATATGCGGCAAAGAATTAGCCGAACAGGCCCGCGAGGCCACCATCAAGATCTACTGCCGGGCCCGCGACATCGCCGACCAGAAGGGGATCATCATCGCCGACACCAAGTTCGAGTTTGGCCTGTATGACGGCAAGCTGATCATCATCGATGAATGCCTGACCCCCGATTCAAGCCGCTTCTGGCCCAAGGACCAGTACCGCCCCGGCGGCCCGCAGCCCAGCTTCGACAAGCAGTTCCTGCGTGACTACCTGGAGACCCTGGACTGGAACAAGACCGCACCGGCACCAGCGCTGCCGGCCGAAATCATCGCCAAGACCGGCGAAAAATACAAGGAAGCCCTGTTCAGGCTGGCCGGAATAACGCTGTAGCCCCCCCTCCCCGCACCTAATGTCCCGGGGCAGACGGCCTGCCGTCGCCCCGGTTTTTCAACCATCCCCCTTAAAAACGTTTTAATGTTTTGGGCCGGCAAGCTGCTGTAATTGCACGGCCTCAAAAAACAACCAAAATATCTTAATGAAATACCCCTGTTCTTGTGGTATGCATGGCAGACCATACCGACAGGGAGCACGTATCACTATGCGTTTACAGGCAAAGACGCTGCTGATGGCGGTGATCATTGCAGTGCTGACCGGTTGTGCCACAGGGCAGAGGCATTTTGAGTCAGGACAAGAGTTGGAAGAACAGGGCCGTTTTGAAGAGGCTATGTTCCAGTATGCCGAGGCTGTCAAGGCGAATCCAGATTCTGCCAGATACCGACTGCACTTTCTCACCAGCCGTGACCGCGCCGCACAGGATTACGACCAAAAAGGAAACGCCCTGTATGCTGCTGCCAGCTATAAGGATGCTGTAACCGCTTATCAGACCGCCAGCGGGTTGGGGGGCGGTATTGCCCGGTACGACCAGAAGGCTGAGCGGGCTATCAGGATGCGTGACGCCCAGGCCGCCTGGCAAGAGGGGCAAACACTTGAACACGCCAAACGACTGCGCGAGGCAGCCCGGGCATACGCCACAGCCCTTGAACTTAACCCCAAAAACCCTGTATTTTTCAAAGATGCACAGCGCGTTGCCGCCCTCAGAAAATCACCGCTTGACCATTACGAACTGAAGCTCAGGTCCACCGCACCCTTTTCCCTCAGATTCCAGAACGCCAGCCTGAAAGAGGTGTTCAGTGTGGTCACTCAACTTTCCGGCATAACCTTCATCTTCGACGAGGCGGTCAAGGAACAGCCGGTGACCATCCAGTTGGAGAACGCCACCTTCTACCAATCCCTGGAACTGCTGACCAGCATGTACCGGCTCGGTCACAAAAATCTGAACGAAACCACGGTGATCATCTATCCCCGCACCGCGGACAAGATCAAGCAGTACGAAGACATGGTGATCCGCACCTATACCCTCAACTATCTGGATGCCAAGAAGGCGGTCAATCTACTCCACAGCCTGCTCCAGGTGCGCAAGCTGTCAATCAATGAAGATAGCAACGCACTGATCTTGCGTGATACGCCTGAGGTGGCCTCTGTAGTGGAAAAGATCCTTGAGGCCAATGACGTCCCCGAACCAGAGGTGGTGCTCGAGGTCGAGGTAGTGGAGTTTAACGACAAGGACACCAAAAATGTCGGCCTGCTGCTCAGTAATTACAGTGTCACTACCGGTGCCTTCACCCCCGACAGCAAACTGCTCTCTCCCTACCTCTACCAACCCTCCACCCCGTCGGTGCCGGTAGACAGCACACAACTGCTCAGGGCGTTCAGCATCAAAAACTTCGGCGGCTATGTGACCGTCCCCAATGCAACCTACAACTTCGGCAAGACCCTGGGCCGGGGCGAAATCCTCTCCAACCCGAAGCTGCGGGTCAAAAACAAGGAAAAGGCCAAATTCACCGTCGGACAGCGGGTGCCGATCCAGACCACGTCCAGTACCGGCACCATCACCTCATCAAACGTCCAATACGTGGATGTCGGCATTAAGATGAATGCTGAACCGACCATCATGCTCAGTGATGAGGTAAGTGTCAGACTGGGCCTGGAGGTAAGCTCCGTAGTGAGCAAAGAGACCTCAAAGACCGATGGTACGACGCTACTGACCATCGGTACCCGCAACCTGGATACGGTGCTGTCGCTCAAGGATGGCGAGACCGTGATCATCGGCGGGCTGATCCAGAACAGCGACACCTCAGATAAGTCCAAGGTCTTTCTGCTCGGCGACCTGCCGCTGATCGGACCGTTCATCTCCAACACCAACAACAGTCACGAGAAAAACGAACTGCTCCTGGCGATTACCCCACGATTGGTACGTCGCGTTACGGTGCTGCCCCCCGCAACGGCCTCGTTTCTGTCAGGGAAGGAGGACGCCCCTGCACTGGCCGACTCCTACGCATCCTTTGCGCTCGAATCCGAGTATCAGGGGGACGCTGCGGCACCGAAGCAGGCAGCCCCACCGGCCACATCTCCGGCCCGCAAATCACGGCCGAACGGCCAGGCAACACTGGCCTTCAACGGACCTGCCTCGGTCGTCGTGGGCAGCCCGCTGCAACTCACCGTTACATTGACTGATGCCTTGCAGGTGTCCCAAACCGCCGTAACGGTAGAGTATGATCCCGAGCTGGTCCGCTTTACCGGGCTTAGCGCAGGGGAGCTGCTGAAACGCGACGGCAACGCCACCAGCCTCCAACAGCTCCCGACAAAACCAGGGCAGGTCACCTTCACGCTGCAGCGCACACAAGCTACAACCGGCACCTCCGGCGAAGGTCCGCTGGCCCAACTTACCTTCGTTGCCCAAAAGCCCGGCCCGGCCGGCTTCAGCTTTAGTCACGCCACGCTAACGCGACAGGACGGATCATCGCAACCGGTGCTGGGGCTGAGCAGTTTTGTCGAGATGGTAGCTCCTCGTGGCAATTAACGGGTCTACACCGTTCCCCCATCGCGTGCGGGGGCTGACCCTGGTGGAGTTGGTGATGACGGTCGCCATCTTGGGTGTGCTTGCCTCCGTAGCGGTCCCTCTGACACGAATGACCTCCCAGCGCGCCAAGGAGATTGAGTTGCACCGCACCTTGCGTCTGTTACGTACGGCTCTGGATGACTACAAAAAGGCCTATGACAAGGCGGTTGCGGACAACAAGATCGTCCCCGCTGCCACGAAAAGCGGCTATCCGGAGGATCTGCAGGTCCTGGTGACCGGACAGGACTTTGGCGGGCTGTACCCCTATAAACGGAGGTTCCTGCGCCGCATACCGATTGACCCTATGAACCCGCCTCTTCCCGGCAAACTACCACAATGGGGCCTTCGCTCCTACACCGACAAACCAGGAGCGCAGATATGGGGCGGCGAAGATGTGTATGATGTCTATTCCTTAAGTGAGGGCACCGCGATTGACGGCAGCAGCTACAAAGACTGGTAGCCTGGGCAATGCCGCAGGGTTCACGCTGATCGAGCTGATGATTGTCATGACGATCATCGGCATTCTGGCAGCGCTGTCGGTCCCCAACTACAAGATCGGGCTTATCAAGGCACGGGAGGCCGTACTGCGCGAAGATCTCTATACCATCCGCTCGGCCATCGATCAGTTTGCCGCAGACCAGGCCCGCTATCCCAGTTCGGTGAAAGAGCTGGCCAACCAGCACTATCTGCGCAGCATCCCCAAAGACCCGTTTACCAGTTCAACGGAAACCTGGATTACCGTTGCCCCTTCGGCACCGCCAACACCGGCGGCGGCTGACATGAGCACCGACAAGCCTTCGGCCGAAGCCGGCATATACGATGTGCATAGCGGTTCCAACCTGGTAGGGACCGACAACGTCCCCTACAACGAGTGGTGAATGGACCGCCCCGCGTGTACCTACCTGGCCTGCCAACGAGGTGTTACCTATCTGGCGGTCCTCATAATCGTCATGCTGATGGGCATCATGCTGGGAGTTACCGGTCAGAGCTGGCAGACGATCATGCAACGGGAACGTGAGGAAGAGTTGCTGTTCCGCGGCAGCCAGATCCAAGAGGCGCTGAACCGCTGGCACAACCCGACCGGCACGCAACATGCGGCGACACCGCTGACCGATCTGCACTACCTGCTGCAGGATCCGCGGACTGCCGGTACCGTCCGGCACCTGCGCAGACTGTACAAGGATCCGATTACCGGCCACGATTGGCAGCTGATCCAGGAACCAGGACGAGGGATCGTCGGTATCAACAGCCCCAGCGCAAGCCGGCCCCTTAAACAGGATAACTTCCCGGAACCTTTACGTGATTTTGCCGGCAAACAGCACTACAACGAATGGCGCTTCGTTGTTTCAGGAGTACAACGGCCTCAACCGTCACCCGGCAACTAAGACAGAGACCTTAAGGATATGGCACTCTTTACCTGTAAACTCGGCAACGCCGACGGCAGCATCACAATTCAGGAACTTGACGGGGAAACCATCCCGCTGCTCACCCAAAACCTGGAGGAGCAGGGGTATCATGTCTTCTCGGTACGCAAGAAGCCGCTCTCGTTTTTGTACGATAGCGGCCTTGGGCACCGCCGCCTGACTAGCCGCGACCTGTTGACCTTCAACCAGGAACTGCTGGTGCTGCTGAAAGCCGGATTGCCGATTCTACAGGTACTGGACGCCCTCCTGGAACGCTGGCAGGACAACAGACGCTTTAGCGCCCTGATCAGACAGATCAGAGATGATATCAAAGGGGGGGCTGCCCTGTCGGGGGCCATGGGACGGCACGGCGATCTGTTCCCGCGGCTTTACCTGGCCTCAATCCGGGCCGGTGAACGGACTGGCGACCTGCCGGTTACCATACGACGCTATATCCAGTTTTCAAAACGTGCGGAAATGGTCCGCAAAAAAGTGATCGCAGCTCTCATTTACCCGACGATTCTGGTGGTGGTGGCACTGGCGGCGGTATTGCTCCTACTGGTGTATGTCGTACCGACCTTCAGCCAGATCTACGCCGATGCCGGCAGCCAACTGCCACTGTTAACCAGACTGCTGATCAACGCCGCCTCCACTCTGCGGCTTTCGCTGCCGTTCACGCTGATCGGCCTGATCGTGGGCGGCTTCTGGTTCCGCAGCTGGTCCGCCACACCCGGCGGTCGCTACCGCTGGGACCGTTTCAAGCTGCGCCTGCCGATCGTGGGCACGCTCATCTCCAGCTACGCCGTGGCCGTCTTTACCCGCACCCTGACCACCCTGCTGGGAAGCGGTATTCCGCTGGTCGAGGCACTGCAAATAGCGGCCGGCACCCTGCACAACCGCTTCATGGAAAACCGTCTGCTGGAATCGGTGCGTTTCGTCGAAGAGGGCAGCAGCCTGACGGCGGCCCTGGAGCGGATTCGCCTCTTCCCCACCCTGGCGTTGCGCATGTTGGGGGTCGGTGAGACCACCGGCAGCCTGGAAGACATGTTGTCTGACATTGCCGAGCATCTCGAAGCCGAGATCGAAGAACGGCTACACCTGCTGACCACCGCCATCGAGCCGGCCATCATGATCATCATGGGGGTACTGATCGGCGGCATCATTGTCGCCATGTACCTGCCGGTCTTCAAGATCGCCGGGACGATCGGCTAGAGGGACCCGAATGGCAACCCATCGCAAAATCGGCGAAATCCTGGTTGACCGGCAACTGCTGACACCGCAGCAGCGCGACATGATCCTGGAACAAATACCCACGTCCGGCATGCGCTTCGTCGAACTATGCCGTGCCCAGGGGCTGGTGACCGACGTCGATCTCTCCAAGGCCTTGGCTGAACGCTTCAGCCTGCCCTGGATTGATCTCGGTGACTACCAGCTGGATACCAACCTGCTGGCCACACTGCCGCCCGATGTCCCTTACCAGTACCGTTTTGTCCCGTTGGCCTATGAACAAGGGGGACTCGCCATCGCGGTGGCCGACCCCACCGACATCATGCGCTTGGATGAACTGGAATTGCTTCTGGGCATCCCCTTGCTCATCCACCTCGCCGCCGAGTCTGAGATAACCAGCCTGCTTAGGGCCGGTGGGGGCAGTCGTCGGGTGCTGCGCGACGTGGCCGAAGATTTCATGTTGCAACTGGTAAAAGAGACCGACAAGGGCGAAGAGGTGCTCTCAGCCGAGAACGTCTCCAGTGACACCAGCCCGATTATCAAACTGGTTAACACGACCCTGCTGGATGCGCTCAACCGTCGTGTCAGCGATATCCATATCGAGACCGGCCACAGCGGCGTTTCGATCAAATACCGTATCGATGGGGTGCTGTTCCCCGCCAGCGACCCGATCGACCTGCACTTCCAGGCACCAATCATCTCCCGCCTCAAGGTGATGAGCGAACTGGACATCGCCGAACGGCGCATCCCCCAAGATGGCCGCTTCAAGGTCCGCTTCAACGGCAAATCGGTCGATTGCCGCATCTCAATCATGCCCAGCAGCTACGGAGAGGATGCGGTAATCCGCATCCTTGACAAAGAAGGCATTGCCGACCAGATGCAGAAACTCTCCCTGGAGTCGCTGGGTATCAGCCCCCGCGAGCTGCCGCGCATCCGGCACAAGATACGGGAACCGTATGGCATGGTGCTGGTGACCGGCCCGACCGGCTCGGGCAAGACCACCACCCTGTATGCAGCCCTGACCGAGATACACACCGGCGAGGAGAAAATCGTCACCATTGAGGACCCGGTAGAATACCTGCTGGACGGTGTGCTGCAGATTCCGGTCAACGAAAAGAAGGGGCTTACCTTTGCCCGAGGACTGCGCTCGATCCTGCGTCACGACCCCGATACCATCATGGTGGGCGAAATACGGGATGCCGAGACCGCTCAGATCGCCGTCCAATCGGCCCTGACCGGCCATCTGGTATTCACCACCGTCCACGCCAACAACGCCTTGGACGTGGTGGGACGCTTCATCCATATGGGGATTGATCCCTATAACTTCGTCTCGTCGTTAAACTGCATCATGGCCCAGCGTTTGGTGCGGCAGCTCTGCCGCAAATGCCGGCGCGCCGCGCAGTACACCGATCAGCAGCTGCAGGATGCCGGCATTGAACCTTCCCGCAGGAGAGGCCTCCTGTATGAGGCCTGCGGCTGCGACGAGTGCAACGGCACCGGCTATCGTGGCCGGTCGGCCATCGTTGAGTTACTGGAACTGAATGACCAGCTGCGTGATCAGATCATTAACCGGGCTCCGGCAACACAACTCAAGCAGCTGGCCCGCCAGCAGGGGACCGTTTTTCTGCGGGAGGCGGCGGTGGAAAAATTCCTGGATGGCGAGACCAGCCTGCGTGAGATCAACCGGGTCACCTTTGCGGGGTAAGCGGAGTATGGCACTGTTTGCAACCAGCATCATCGGCATGGAGATCACCAGCACCTCCCTCAGTGCTGCCGTACTGCTCAGACAGCCGGCATTGCCGACGCTAACGGGAGGCGCCGTCTGTCATCTCGCGCCGGGCACGCTGCAGATCAACCACCGCGAGCCCAATGTGTTGCTAAACGGTCTGTTTGCCGACCAGCTGCAGCAGCTCCGCAATCGGTTGCAGACCAGAGAAACCCGCGTGGCACTATCGCTGCCCGATGCCGTAGGGCGGGTCCTGCTGCTCAATCTGGAGGGTGGCTGGAATAGCCACGCCGATGCACTGGAGATGATCCGCTGGAAGATTAAAAAGGTAACGCCGCTGGACCCGACGGACCTCCAGCTGGACTTTCAGCCACTTGCCCCCTTGCAAGATGGTCGCTGCCCGGTGCTGGTGGCCACCATCAGACGGCCGATTCTGGAGCAATACGAAGAACTCCTGATCCAGACAGGCCTGCAGCCGGCCTGGGTCGACTTCACGGGTCTGAGTCTGGTCCGCGCCTTTGGGCAGACCATTGCTACCGGACAGACGGTCGCTTTTGTTTCCTGGCGCGACAACACGCTGGGCACCATCTTCTTCCATGCCGGCGTGCCGGTATTTTACCGCCTCAAGCAGATTCCACCCGAACAGGCAGACCATGCCAGGGTGACGGCGGAATGCACCTACGCTCTGCTGGCCTACCAAAAAGAGCACCCAGGAAGCAGCTTCAGCAAGGTGCTCTACCTTACCCAGAGTCCTGACGACAAAACCTTACGCGGTCTGCTGGCCAGCAGCTTTGAACAACCGTTACAACTGCTCGAACCGAGTGCCCTGTGCTCCTGCGGCGCCGCAGATTTGCCGGGGATGCCCATGCTTACCGCCTTGAGCGGGGCCATTGCTGCAGCGGCAGGGAGACTGCCATGCGCCTGACGATCAATCTGGCCAGCCGCCCCTATTATCATCGCCGCCGCATGAGCTTCATCCTGCTCTCCCTGGTGGTTCTGCTCGCGGGCTGCCTCGTGGCGGGAGGGTTTCGCCTGGCGGACAGCAACCGGGAAGTGCAGCGCCTGTCCCAAGGGATTGCCCGAATGGCTGGCCAAAACAGGACTGAAACGGCGGCGCTGTCAGGCAGTGAGCTCCTGCAAAAACGGGCTACCGTCTTGCACAAACTGGCCTTACGGCAGACAACACCCCTCTGGCTGGACTTGCTCAATACCCTCGAATCGGTGGTGCCCCCCGGTGTCAATCTCAGCAAACTGGAGTCAACGGGCACGAACGAACTCAGTATTGAGGGAAACACCCGCACCTTTGGAGATCTACAACGTCTGTTGGAACAGCTTGACCGCTCCGACAGATTCCGGGACACCACCCTTGTTTCCCACAAGGAGCAGCTGAACCCCGAATTAGGCCGTTTGGTGCAGTTTATGATCAAGACGAGGATTGTGGCCCCATGATCAGCGCTCGTATCCGCCTGATAGCAACAGAGCACCGCTCCATACTGACCCTGGTGGCCGTACTGGCGATTGCCTGTCTGGCCCTTTGGTTCTACCTGCTGGTGCCGCGACAACACCGGCTGACCGCACTACAGGCCGATTGGGCCGCCAAACGCCGCCAACTCATGCAATCGGAGGGCGCTCGCCCAACAGACCGCGCCGCGATTGACAGGCTCTGGGCCTCCCTGCCGCAACGTCATGATCTGCCCCGTATTTTAGGCCAACTGTATGACCTGGCCGGCCTAAGCCATGCTGCCGTCACGGTGCTCGACTATAAGCCGGGCAGTAACGGAATCGACGGGCTGACTACATATAACCTGCACTGCAGCGTTTCTGGCCGCTATCCGGCCCTCAAACGTTTCCTCTTTGAACTGCACCGACTACCAGGCTTGGCAACGATAACGGGCATCAGCATCACGGCCGACGGTCCGCTTCAGGAACAGGCCGTACTGGATACCCAGCTTGAGGTCCATCTGCGCAGCGGGGCCACCCCATGAACCGGACGAAACTGCTGCTCTGCATCCTGCTGCCCTGCTTTGCGGCATCACTTCTGTATGCCGTTGTCCGCATGCCGCGCCAAAGGATGGTAGATCACTTGACCTATCCCCCACAGCACGTACTGTCGCCGCGCAAACCGGCACCGGGATCGGACAGCCGCCGAACAGACGCAGCGCAACAACCGGCTGATACTGCCGCCGTCACGGTCAGACGTGATCTGTTTGCACCGTTTAAACCAACCAAGAGCGCCAAGCAACTTCGCAGGCCGCCATCAGTCGCACCGCCGCCAACCCCGCAGGAGATTGTTCACCAACAGCTGAGGAACTTTAGGTTTTTAGGCACCTTCATACGACAGAACGTACCGATTGCCTTCCTGGCACGGGGGGATCAAGTGCTGCTGGTCCGGGTCGGCGACAAGCTCTACGACGGGTATCAGGTGAGCGCCATCACTCCTGATGCACTCACGGTGCACGCCATACAGGGCAACGACACCATAACCTTGCAGCTCAACTGAATGGCAGGTGAACCATGCGAACCTTTCTTCGTTGCAGCCTCACCGGTCTTGCACTCCTCGCCACTCTGGCACGGGTACAGGCATTCCAGGCGGCCGTACCGGCAGCCCCCCCCGGTGCTCCGGTCATCTTCAGCATCTCACCGGCGCAGGCCGAAGCAGGCGGTACCATCATCATCTCAGGACGGAATCTCCATGACACCACAACGGTCTGGCTCGGCGGTACCCTCCTCGAATCCCATCTGCCGGAGCCGACCCATCTTGTGGCATACGTCCCCCAAGAGACCCCACCAGGGCACTATTCACTGACCGTCCGCAACCAGGCAAACGGCCGCAGCTATGCCCTGCAGGTGCTCCCCCTGCGCCCAGTCGCAACCAGCCTTGAACCCGATCATATCTTCGCCTGCATCACTGCCGGTCAGGCAGAGATCATCCTGCGTGGCAGCCACTTCACCCCTGCAAGTCAGGTACTGTTAGATGGCGCTATCATCCGCAGCCGGTACCTCACTGCAGAAACTCTGATATTTAACGCCCCCTCCACACTTGCCGGCGGCATGCATCAGGTCGCGGTACTCACTGGTGACAGCAGATCCACCCCGTTGGCCCTCGCCGTCATCACGACACCGGAAATCCGCTCGATAACCATCGGCGAAGACCTGGTCAACAGTTACCAGTTACTCATCACCGGTACCAACTTCTCTCCCCAGAGCAGCATCCTGATCGATGGCACCCCCCTCACCACCACCGGTCTATCCCCCAAGGACCGGCTGATCTTTCAGGATTGCGGCCACCTTATCTACCTACGCCAACCGACCACTTCCTCCCCCCGCCTCTTGCGACTGCAGTTGATAAATCCCAATGGCGAGTTCAGTGCACCTTACGAGATCGCTGCACCCTAGCGCCCCTTTAATCATCCGCTTAATTACTTGTTTTTATTACATTTATTAGATTTTTTTACGTTGACTTGCCTTATCATTAGAAGTAAAGACATATCGTTGCAAAATTAATTAAAATATTAAATTTTATTATAGTATTACTACTCTCGCTACGATCTGTCTGGACTGTGGGGCGAACCGGAAGGAGGGCCACAAACTACCAAACTCAAGGACCGTTGCACCGCAACCACTGGTAGTTGTCGTATTGAAGCTGGTGGCCACACGCCACCATAATCTGCGGTAGCCCCGCAAAGGAGAGAGAGATGAGAAAGCTGTCCACGCTGTGTGTACTCATGTTTGTATGTGGCCTCACCGCCGCTGCATTCGCCGGTACCCACGCAACCCTGACCTACACCGGACCGACCATGTGTCTATCCTGCCACGCCGACAAAGCCACCGGCATGGCCGCCGGAGTCCACTACACCTGGTCTGGCCCCTACACCCAGATTACCAACAAGACCGCCGGAACCGTTGGCGGCAAGATCGACAAGGCCATGAACGCCTACTGCATCAACACACTCGGCAACTGGAATGGTTGCGGTTCCTGCCACGTAGGCCTCGGCGCTAAGCCGGGTACCGTCGCTGATGCCACCAAGAACATCGACTGCCTGATCTGCCACCAGCCGGGCTACAAGCGGGTACGTAACGCCGTCACCGGCCTGTTCGAACCTGATCTGGCCAAGATGACCATCACTATGGATCAAGCCGTCCAGACCGTTGCCAAACCGACTAAATCAGACTGTCTGCAGTGCCACGCCAAAGGCGGTGGCGGCGACGCCCTCAAACGCGGCGACTTGGCGCTCATCAACGGCACCACTACCGACCGCAACTACGATGTACACATGGCGACCACCGGCGCCAACCTGAAATGCCAGCAGTGCCATGCCTTCGTCAACCACTCACAGATGGCCGGTAGGGGTTCCGACCTGCGTCCCAAAGGCACCACCACCGCAGTCAACTGCTCCACCTCGTCCTGCCACAGCACAAAGACCAGCCTGACCAGCAGCCACAGCACCTATGACACCAGCCACCACGTGGGCCGGGTAGCCTGCCAGGCCTGTCACATCCCTGTCTATGGGAAAAAGGCCGCTGATGCCGTTGTTGACCCGCTCACCGGCTATGGCAACCAGGCCACCGAAACTTACCGGACCTGGCAGACACCTGAATGGTCGGTACTGAATAACCGCTGGGAGCCGACCGTCACCAGGGCAAACAACCTGAAACCGGTGTATGCCTTCTTTGATGGCACATCCTGGGTCTCCGACCTGAACGATGTGCCGGTGCTCGATCCGGCAACCGGTGCCTACAAAATCAGCCGCCCCAACGGCGGCATCAACACCGCCAACACCAAACTTTATCCGTTCAAGTACAAGACATCACTAGCTCCGCGTCATATCGCCTCCGGCAAACTGATCGCCCTGAACACCGCCGTCTACTTCAAAACCGGCGACCCGGTACAGGCCATCCAGTCCGGCTTGGTCAACATGGGCTACAATGCGGCTGACGCCTATGACTACGTCAAGACCGACGAGTATCAAATGCTGAACCATACCGTATCGCCTAAAACGGCGGCCCTGGCTTGCACCGCCTGCCACGGACCGACGGCCACACAACTAAGCCTGCCGAAACTCGGGTATGTGCTGAAGGCGGCCAAGAGTACCGTCTGCTCACAGTGCCACGAGGACAAGTCCTACAGCGGCTGGAAGTGGGTCCATGACAAGCATGTCACGGGCGAGCGGATTGACTGTTCCATGTGCCACAAATTCAGCCGTGCCTCTGAGCGTGGCTTGACCGTAGGGATCAAGCGGGACTAAGCAACACTGCCCCTACAATGCAATGACCCCGCCGGGCAATCCGGCGGGGTTTTTTTATGCCGGTAATTTGACCAGCCCCAAAAGAGAGATATAGTGAATACGCTAGGCGTTGGAAGGAGGGGGGGCCATGAAACTGGATGGGGTAAAAAAAATCGCTGAGCAGCACGGCATCAAACCAGGCAAACTCCGCAAGGCGGACCTGATCCGGGCAATCCAGCAGGCCGAAGGGAACCAACCCTGCTACGACACCGGCCAAGCTCTCAACTGCGCTCAGGGTGCCTGCAGCTGGCGCGACGACTGCGAGTGACCTGACCGGCTGCATGCCGAAGCTCGTTGTGTAAGACCGGGGGGGGGTGCTTGTGCCCCAACAACGGGCAGATCGTGCGGTGGCGATCAGCTCACCCCACTTCCCCGCAAAAACTGCCCCAACTCACGGTCTCTGGTGGCGATATGGTTCACCAGCCAGTCCAAGAGCATCTTGTTGGTGGTCAGGACATGATCAACCTGGACCTCCCCCTCGCTCCGGATCGTTCGCTTCAACTCAACCAGACGTTTGGTGAACCCCAGATGCTGGATCTGGTGGCTCTGAAACTCAGGATAACCGCTCTCCCGCTGCAACTGCTCCTCGTCGCCGAAATGCTTGACCACATACTCATCAAGAAAATCAAGGAGTCGCGTCAATTCTGCACGTCCCTCGCCCCGTCGGCAGGCGGCCAGCAGGGTGTCAAAGCGTTGCAGCAGTTCCTGGTGCTGATGATCGATCCGTGTATTGCCTATCGCCAACTCTTCACGCCAACTGATACTCATCGTCCGTTCTCCCGGTTTTGCCGCCTGTCTGTTTTGACACGTTTTTTTTGTGTTTCGTCTTTTTTTTCCCATCATCTGCATGCATACGACCATACATCTTGCGCAACGACTGGGCAACCTGATGGTAGAGCGTCCCCTTGGGGAACCGCCCCTTCTTGTCTGGCGTGCCGGCAGTCATACCGGTCAGGATCTCGATCCCCTGTTCGATGGTCTCGATACTCCAGATATGGAACCGTCCCTTCCTGACCGCCTCCACCACCTCTTCCTTCAGCATCAGGTGCCGTTCGTTGGCCTTTGGCATCAGCACCCCCTGGCTGCCGGTAAGCCCCTTGGCCTTGCAGACCGCGTAGAACCCCTCGATCTTGTGGTTGATGCCGCCGATCGGCTGGATCCGGCCGTGCTGGTTGACACTGCCGGTGACCGCGATCCCCTGCCTGATCGGCACACCGGAGAGGGCCGACAGCAGGACGTACAGTTCGGTTGAGG
>JAJXUW010000029.1 GCA_021782545.1 Deltaproteobacteria bacterium
GTGTGCTGGTTCGAGTCCAGTCCTGGGCACCACTTAACACAAGCAAAAGCCTTCGAAGAAGCCTTCGAAGGCTTTTCTTTTATCCTTGAGGGGGGGTACTTCCTTTGAATCTGCTGGATGTGGAAAAACCCGCCCGCTACCTGGGCGGCGAGATGGGCTCGCTGGTCAAGCCTGAGGCCGCAGTGCGTATTGCCCTGGCCTTCCCGGATGTCTACGAAGTGGGGATGAGCCACCTCGGGCTCAAGATATTGTACCGGATACTGAACGATCTGGAGGGGGTTGCTGCCGAACGGGTCTACGCCCCCTGGCCCGATATGGCGGCCATGATGGCGGCAGAAGGTCTGCCGCTTGCCACCCTGGAGACCGCTACCCCGCTGGCCGACTGCGATCTGGTCGGCTTCACCCTGCAGTATGAACTGTCCTGCACCAATATCCTCACCATGCTGCGACAGGCCGGCATCCCTTGGCGTTCGGCCGACCGCGGCAGTGAGTTCCCTCTGGTGATCGCCGGCGGTCCCGGCGCCTACAACCCGGAACCGATTGCCCCGTTCTTCGATGCTATCTTGTTGGGTGATGGCGAGGAGGCGGTGGTCGAGATCGCCGCGGTGGTACGCTGCTGGAAGCAGGAAGCCGGCGCAGATAAGGCCGACTTGCTGGAGCGGCTGGCGCGGATTGAAGGTATGTATATCCCCTCGTTTTTTGAGGCACAGTATCAGGCAGACGGCAGGATTGCCGCCATTACCCCGACAAGGCCGGATCAACAGCGGGTGCGCCGCCGGTTTGTGGCAGACCTTGAGCAGGCGCCGTTCCCTGACCAGCCGATTATCCCGTTCATGAAGACGGTGCATGACCGGGTGGCGGTGGAGGTGGCCCGTGGCTGTACCCGTGGCTGCCGCTTCTGTCAGGCCGGCTATATCTACCGGCCGCTGCGGGAGCGCTCGGCGGAGCGGATTCAGGCCTTGATCCGCAACGCCTTGGCAGCCAGCGGCTACGATGAGATCTCGCTGCTGTCGCTCTCCACCGGTGATTACAGCTGCATCGGTCCGCTGCTGCAGCAACTGATGCAACAGTATGCGGCCAGCCGGGTGGCGGTGTCGCTGCCGTCGCTGCGGGTGGGCACCCTCACCCCAGAGCTGATCGACGAGATCCGCAAGGTACGCAAGACCGGTTTTACCCTGGCGCCGGAGGCCGGCAGCGAACGGATGCGCCGGGTGATCAACAAGGGGATTACGGAAGCGGACCTGCTGGAGGGTGCGGCCAACATCTACGGTGCCGGTTGGCGGCTGATCAAGCTGTATTTCATGATGGGGCTACCCACCGAGACCAGGGATGATCTGCTGGCCATTGCCGATCTGGCGCGGCAGGTGAAACAGCAGGCCCGCAAGGGCGGCAGCCACGGCGAGGTCAATGTGGCGGTCAGCACCTTTGTGCCCAAGCCGCACACCCCGTTTCAGTGGCAACGACAACTGTCGCTCGAGGAGACCCGTGAGCGGCAGGCGCTGCTGCGGGACGAACTGAAGCGGCGCAAACTGAACTACAAGTATCAAGAGCCGGAACTGTCATTCCTGGAGGGGGTGATCGCCCGGGGCGACCGTCGTCTGGCGCCGGTCATCGAGCGGGCTGTGGAACTGGGCTGCCGGTTTGACGGCTGGCGGGAGCATTTTCAGCTGGCGCTTTGGCAGCAGGCCTTTGAGGAGTGCGGGATAGCACCAGAGTGGTACCTGCGGGAACGCGGCCTGGACGAGCTCTTGCCGTGGGATCACCTGGATAGCGGCATAGACAAGTCGTTCCTGCAGCAGGAATACCGGGCCGCTCTGGCCGAGGCCGCCACCGAGGACTGCCGCAGTGGCCGTTGCTCGGCCTGTGGTGTCTGCGACTTCAAGCAGGTACACAATCGTCTTGTCGTTGGCCATTTCCAGCCCCTGTCGGCCAGTCACGCGCCTGATCTCGCGGAGCCGCAGCACAAACGGCTGCGGATGCGTTTTTGCAAGCGGGACAAGATCAGCGTGCTTAGTCATCTGGAGCTGATCAATCTGTTTACCCGTGCGGTCAGCCGGGCCGGTGTGCCGGTGCTCTATTCTCAGGGATTCCATCCGCACCCGCGTTTTTCCTTTGCCACCGCCACGTCGGTGGGGATTGAGTCGGAGGCCGAATACCTGGATATCTATGTGGATACCATGGGGCCAGAGGAGGCCAGAGAGCGGTTGAACCGTGTGCTGCCGCCAGGTATCGCCATCCTGGAGTCGGTGGAGATGCCGCTCAAGACCGAGTCGTTATCGGTGCTGATCGAGGCCACCCGCTATCGCGTAACCTTGCCAAACACCTGCCCTGATCGGCTCGCACAACAGGTTGTGCAATTCATGGCACACTCCTCCTGGCCGCTGGTGCGTGAGAAAAAACGGCAGCGCCAGGAGTTTGACCTGCGCCCAGAGGTGCGTTCGCTTACCAGCTGTGGTAGTATGCTGGAGATGGTGATCGGTCGCGGCAAGCCGGTGGAGGTGGCTGCGGCGGTTACCGGTCTGCCGGTTGCGGCCGTACAGGGCTGCCGGATCGAAAAACTGGAAACGATTTTTCATTTTCAATAGAGGTATTACTGTAATGGCATCGGAACTGGTCATCAATGTGACGGCGCAGGAGACCCGCATCGCCCTGATAGAGAACGGCACCATCGCCGAGCTCTATATCGAGCGTACCCGGGAAAAGGGGATTGTCGGCAACATCTACAAGGGGCGTGTGGTGCGGGTGTTGCCCGGCATGCAGGCCGCCTTTGTGGATATCGGCCTGGAAAAGGCCGCCTTTTTGTATGTGGCGGATGTTTTCGACGCCTTTGAGGAGTACGAAAGCCTGCTGGAAGAGGCCAAGAAGGAAGAGCTGGGCGGTCTCGACCAGGATGCCTCGCCACCGGACTACAAGGTGTTGCACCCGATCGAGGACCTGCTGCAGGAGGGTCAGGAGCTGTTGGTGCAGGTATCAAAGGAGCCGATCGGCACCAAGGGGGCACGCATTACGGCCCATATCTCGCTGCCGGGCCGGCATCTAGTGTACATGCCGACTGTGGAGCATATCGGCATCTCGCGCCGCATTGAGGAAGAAGAGGAGCGTGAACGGCTGCGGGAGATCGTGGAGCGCAAGAAACAGCCCGGTTCCGGGTACATCGTGCGGACCGCCTCGGAAGGGAAGAGCGAAGAGGAGATCACCGCCGATATCGAGTACCTGACCAAGATCTGGGATGACGTGGTTGCCAAAAAGGAGAAGGCCACCGCCCCCAGTCTGATACATGCCGATCTGGATGTCGTGCCAAAGGTGGTCAGGGATATTGTCACCGACGAGGTTCAGCGGATTGTCGTCGACTCACGGCCTGATTATGACCGGATTGCCCAGTTCATCTCAACCTTCATGCCGAAGATGAAATCAAGCATTGAGCTGTATGACGATGACGAACCGATTTTCGATCACTACGGCCTTGAAGTGGAGATCAGCCGAGCCTTGGGACGCAAGGTGTGGCTGAAGAGTGGCGGTTACATCATCATTGAGCAGACCGAGGCGCTGACCGCGGTGGATGTCAATACCGGCCGGTTTGTCGGTAAGCATAATCTTGAGGATACCATCCTGAAAACCAATCTGGAGGCGGTGAAAGAGATCGCCTATCAGTTGCGGTTGCGCAATATTGGCGGCATCATCATTATCGACTTCATCGACATGGAGAAAGAGGTCAATCGGGATAAGGTCTATGCTGCCTTGGAGGAGGCGCTCAAAAGCGACAAGTCGAAGACCAACATACTGAAGATCTCGGAACTGGGGTTGGTGGAGATGACCCGCAAGCGGGTGCGGGAGAGCATCGGTCGGATGATGTGCGAACCCTGCCCCTACTGCGAGGGGCGCGGTTATGTCAAATCGAAGACCACCATCTGTCATGAGATTTTCCTGGAGTTGCGTCGAGAGATGCTGGATATTCGGGGCACCAAGGTGCTGTTGACGGTACACCCCCAGGTGGCGGATCTGCTGTACGATGAGGAACGGCGTGGCCTGGAGGAGTTGGAGAAACGCTTTAAAAAACGGGTGACAGTGCGTGCCAAGCCAGGTTTTCATCAGGAGCAGTTTGAGGTGGTCATCAACTGACCCTCCTCAAGGCGGCTGGGTGACGCGAGCTGTCGTGGTGTTGGGTAGCAGACACGAGAAGAGGCGCGGGAGCATTCCCGCGCCTCTTCTCGTGTGTTGTACAGACGTTTTGTTGCTCTTAAGCGGCTTTGCGCAACTCCTGGCGTTCCAGCTGCATGGTGAAGACCTCCATGGCCTCACGCATGATATCGGATACGCTCTTGTGGGTACGGCGCATCAAGCTCTCCAGTTGTTCGCGTTCCTCATCGCTTACACGCATTGAAATAACGTTGTACCGAGGATTTTCTCTCATTTTGCCCATGGTCTTCTCCTTTACACTGCAATGGTTGTAGGAAGTGCACGTGTTGTATGGAGCCGTTATATGCGAGGAGTATGCCAAAAAAAGCGTATACGCTAACACGCAGATATTGTATCGTTTTTTTGTATGGGCAGTTAAAAGCTTAATGAGAGATGGCGGGTATATGTGTCTAATGTGGCGCACTTTGGACAAAAGTATACACTATTGTAGAACAGCTGATGCGTTGCGTCCGTCATCGTTAGGTGCCGGAGGGACGTTGGACGGTGATATCGTACCGCTCCAGCAGGCGGTAAAAGGTGCGGCGAGGGACCTCGGCCAGGCGGGCCGCCTTAGAGACGTTGCCCCCGGCCTCATCCAGGTAGCGCAGGATCAGGTTGCGCTCCAGGCGTCCCAGGTGGGTCTCCCGTTCTGCCTTGAAAGAGGTACGCCGTACTCCCGGCAGGACACCGGCCTGTTCGCCATAGATCTCGCGGAAGACGGAGGGAAGATTCTCCAAGCGGATCACGCTGTCCTGTGACAGGACGGCGGCCCGTTCGATGATATTTTGCATCTCGCGGATATTGCCTGGCCAGTGGTAGTGGCGCATTGCCGACAGGACCCGTTCTTCAATACCGTCCAGCTGTTTGTTTAATTTTTTTCGTGCCTTGCCCAGAAAGTGCCGGGCCAGGATCGGGATCGACTCGCTGCGTTCGCGCAACGGGGGGAGATGGATGGTAAAGACGTTCAGACGGTAGTACAGGTCCTGGCGGAACCAGCCATCACGGACACCCGCCTCGAGATCCTTGTTGGTGGCAGCGATCAAGCGGACATCAACACGCTTGGCAATGGTGCCGCCTACCGGCCGTACCTCGCCGAGGTCAAGCAGGCGGAGGAGTTCAGCCTGTAACTTCGGTGTGATATCGCCAATTTCATCCAGGAAGATGGTGCCGCCATCGGCGGCTTCGAACAACCCCTTTCGGTCGGCAATGGCACCGGTAAAGGCCCCTTTCTTATGGCCGAACAGTTCACTCTCCAGCAGCGAATCGGTGAGTGTGGTGCAGTTGACCGTTACCAGTGGTTTGTCCGCTCGGCTGCTCAGGCGGTGGATGGCGCGTGCGGTCAGCTCCTTGCCGGTGCCGGTTTCCCCGCGGATCAGGACCGTGGTTGGGGTGGGCCCCACCTGACGGATGAGGGACACCACCTCATCGTTTTCCCGATCATCGCCGATGATCATGTCTTCACCCAACTGCTTGTTCAATTCCCGGGTAACCAGTTCGTACTTCTGCATCAGGCGTCCGCGGTCTTCCTCCATGGTACGCAGGTTAAAAGGCAGGCACATCCCCAAGTCCGCCAGCCCTTGAAAGACCGCAACCGCATGTTCGCGGCAGGTATTGTAGCCACAGGCACGGCAGTTCAGTTCGTCGCCCTGGGTGAATTTGCCGGTAGAGTGCATGATCCGGCGGATATCATCCCCTTTGGGGGATGGCAGGCGGCAGGACTTGTCGCTGAAGCTGCGGGAGAGCAGTGCCGGCGGGTGTGCGGTGCGATAGTGGGGGGCGGTACGGTACGGTATGTTGCTGCTGTTGTAGTTGATAATCAGGTTGCGTTTGGAAAGATGGGTCAACTGGCGGTTTTTCCCGGGGCCATCGACGCACCCGCCGTCGCAGAAGCGGAGGTCGACATAGCGGGGGGCGATTCGGCCTGCGGCCAGGTCGCGGACGATCTCCAGGGTATGCAGTTCACCTTCCCCGGTAACGGTCTCGGTATCGAGAAAGTCGGTTGTAATGTCCAGTGCGCGAAACGGCCCGCCGGACAGGGTGAACATGCGGCCCTGCTGGGGATCGATGCCATCGAAGGCCGCCTCTGAAAGAACGGTTGGATTAATACCGCGGCGGCGAAAAAACTGTTCAATCTCGCTGTAGGTCAGCACCACATCCACCAGATCGGCCAGTTCGGCTGACTGTATCTCGAACTTTGCCGCGATGCAGGTACTTAAATACACAACCTTGGTCTCGGGGCCCAGGTTTTCTTTGATGAAACGGCCCATGGCCATCATCGGCGAGACCACCGGCATCAGGTTCGGCAGCAGTTTGGGATAGTGCCTCTCGATCAGGTCAACCACTGCCGAGCAATGCGAGGAGATCATAGGGCGATCGGCGTCTGCAATGGCCTGTGAATAGTGCGGAGCGATCAGGCGGGCACCGTAGGCGCCTTCATGCACCTCATGAAAGCCGAGGCTTTTCAGGCCCGCCACGAGCTGGCCGGGAGTGTAGGAGCTGAAAAAGGCCGGGAAGGAACAGCCGAGCACCGCCACCACCGATGCGTTGGAGGCCAGCAGCTCCTGCGTCTTGACCATGCGGTCGACGATGACCTTGGCCTTCTGGGGGCAGTTAAGGCAGTTGCCGCAGCCGATACAGCGCTCGTAAATGATTTCGGCATACCCGCCGTCAACCTTGATCGCCTTGACCGGGCAGGTCCGGACGCAGGAATAGCAGGTCCGGCAACGCTCTTTATAGGTCACAATCGGCTGCATTGGCACTCCCTGTAACGTGATCTGGGTTGATAGTACTACAACTAACAAAATATGTGTGCAAAAATGGCACACCACGGTCGCCTCTGTCTCTAACGCCAGGAAAACCGCAGAAATCGGTGCAGTTCCTTCCCGCATTATTGTGTTTATTCTTTATGAAAAATGCATTAAATTGGCGATGGCTGATGAGGCTGCCGGGTGAAGAACGGGTATCTCCCGGGCGGCGCCGTTAGTATCCACGTATGGTCAATAGTAGAGGCTCCATGCAGCAGTCGCCTACCCTTGAGGATGAACTCAAACGAGCCCACCGAGCCCTGCGCTTGCTTTCCGCAAGCAATCGTACCCTATTGCGCGCCAGCGATGAGACCACCCTGCTGCACGATGTCTGCCGCATAGCGGTTGAGGTCGGCGGTTATGCCCTCAGTTGGATCGGCTATACAGAACAGGACAACGAGGCAGGCATCCTGCCGGTTGCCTATTACGGCAATGACGATGCCTTTCAGAAGGCCGTAGACAGGTCAAAGGTGATCGGCGAGCACCACCAGTGCGCAATCACGACGGCCATACAAACCGGCACCATGCAACTGGGGCAGCCCTTGTTCGCCTCGCCTTCGTTTAAACTGCCTAAGGAACCTCCCCAAAGAAGCTGCCAGTCTGCAATCGCCCTCCCGCTGCGGGTTGATGCCGAGGTGATCGGCGCTTTAGCCATCTACGCGCCTGAGGCGGATTCCTTCAACGACGATGAGGTAAGGCTGCTTGACGAGCTGGCCAGCGACCTTTCATTCGGGATAGCAACCATTCGGCTGCGGAAGGCCCATGAACGGGCCAATGCTCGCAACCATCACCTGGCCTATTATGATGCCCTCACCAACCTGCCGAACCGCAATTACCTTTCCGAGCTGTTGCGCGATACGCTTGACGAGGCGAGCAAAAAAGGCAGGCAGCTGGCTCTGATGCTGCTCGACCTTAACTATCTGCGTGAGATCAACGAGAGTTATGGCCATGGCACCGGCGACCAGATACTGGTGCAGGTGGCCCAAAAATTGGGTGAACTGGTTGGAGAGGAGAGCATCGTGGCCCGCTTTGGGGGCGATGATTTCATTATCCTCTGCGAGGATGCCGGGCAGGAACGGTTGGCTGAACTGGCCAAACATCTTCTGGCCGCCATCCGCCAGCCGTTCAGCGTCAACAACCGTATAATCTCCATCGGCGGGAGCATCGGCATTGCGCTCTACCCGCATGATGCGGCCAATCCGGGCGATCTGCTGTCACGGGCCGATCTGGCGATGGCAAAGGTGAAGGAATCGGGTAACGGCTATTGTTTCTATCAGAGCGAGATGACCGAGCAGCTCAGCCGGAAACTCGAGTTGGCCCATCGGCTGGAATCAGCGCTGTCTGCCGATCTTCTCCAACTGTTCTATCAGCCCAAGGTCGAACTGTATGCCGGGCAGATTGTCGGGGCCGAGGCGCTTTTGCGCTGGAACGATCCGGTGCTCGGGTGGGTCAGCCCGGAGGAGTTCATTGCCGTTGCCGAGGAACGGGGGCTGATGACGGAGATCGGCGAGTGGGTCTTGCGTACCGCCTGTCAGCACCTGACGCAGTGGAAGCAACAGGGGGTCAAGTGCTATGGCAGGATGGCGATCAATGTGTCGCCTCGCCAGCTGGAGGACCCGTACTACGTCGAACGGGTTGTGCGGGTGCTTGAAGAGACCGGTGTATCACCGGCCTGCATCGAACTGGAACTGACCGAGAGCTGTCTGATGAAGGACCCGGAGCGGATGTTTGCCATCCTTGCTGAGTTGCGTTGGTTGGGTTTCAGCATCGCCCTTGACGACTTCGGCACCGGCTATTCCTCACTGGCCTACCTCAAACGGTTCCCGATCGATACCCTTAAGATCGATCAGGCCTTTGTCCGGAACATGCTGAACGATAACAACGACCGGGCTATTATCGCCACCATTTTGGCCATGGCCCAGCAGCTGGGGCTGCAAACCGTGGCTGAAGGGGTGGAGACGGAGGACCAGCGGCATGCCCTGCTGCATTTGGGCTGCGTTATCGCGCAAGGGTACTATTTCTGCCGGCCGCAGCCGGCGGCCGAATATACCGAGATGCGGCTCACGAGGTCCAGCATGCTTGCCGAACCGTTTGCCAGGGCAGCCTGACGGGGGGTGTAAGTGGGCTGCACACGAGACCCTGTCAGGCCCCGTGTGCAGGGAAAAGTATCTGGCTGGTTAGGCGATGGTGTGGCGGATATCCTTGCCCTTCACCATAAAAATCACCATCTCGGCGATGTTGGTGGCATGGTCGGCTATCCGTTCCAGTGACTTGGAGATGTAGGTGAGTTTCATGGCCCGGCTGATGGCGGAGGGGTCTTCCAGCATGTAGGTATACAGTTCCCGCTGGATCTGTTGGTTCAACTCATCCACCAGCTGGTCGTCCTGACAGACCTTGACCGCCAGCTCGTCATCGCCGCGCACAAAGGCGTCCAGGGCCTCCTGCACCATCAGCGAGGAACGCTGGGCCATGCGCGGGATATCGATATACGGTTTGAGCGGCGGCTCGGTGTTGATCTCCCGTACCCGTTTGGCCAGATTGGCGCATTGGTCGCCGATCCGCTCCAAGTCGGTAACGATCTTGAGGGCAAGGGTGATAAACCGCAGGTCTCCGGCGGCGGGCTGACGCAGGGCCAACAACTCGAGGCATTTCTCATCAATGGTCACCTCGTGGCCGTTCACCTCGTGGTCGATGGCGATCACCCGCTCGGCCAGGGGGGTGTCCCGGTCAACCAACGCCCGAATGGCATCGGCGATCATCATCTCCACCAGTCCCCCCATGGCCAGAAGCTGCTGCCGCAGCGCGTGAAGTTCGGCATCATAGGCTGCGCTGATATGCTGTCGTTCCATAAATTACCCAAACCTTCCTGTAATGTAATCTTCCGTCTGTTTCTTCTCCGGATTGGTAAAGATCTTCTTGGTATCGCCCATCTCAATCAACTCGCCCAGGTAGAAGAAGGCGGTGGTGTCGGAAACACGGGCCGCCTGCTGCATATTGTGGGTCACGATGACGATGGTGTATTTTTCCTTCAGTTCATCTATCAGCTCCTCCACCTTGAGGGTGGAGATCGGGTCAAGCGCTGAACAGGGTTCATCCATCAGGATCACTTCGGGGCAGACGGCAATGGTGCGGGCGATGCACAGGCGTTGCTGCTGACCGCCGGAGAGTTGCATGGCGTTGACGTGGAGGCGGTCTTTCACCTCATCCCACAGCGAGACCCGTTGCAGGCTCTGTTCGACAATCCCGTCCATCTCGCTGCGCCTGGCGCGGCCGTTCAGTTTGTAGCCAGCAACGACGTTATCATAAATCGACATGGCCGGAAACGGATTCGGTTTCTGAAAGACCATCCCCACCCGGCGGCGCATGGTGACCGGGTCGCACTCCTTGCAGTAGATGTTCTCACCATCCAGCAGGATCGCACCGCTGACGCGGGCGCTGGGTGTCAGGTCGTGCATCCGGTTTATGCTGCGCAGCACCGTTGATTTGCCGCAGCCGGAGGGACCGATGATAGCGCTGACGCTGTTGGTTGCCATCGTCATGGTCACGTCTTTTACGGCGTGGTTGGTACCGAAATGGACGTTGAGCTGTTCAAGCGTGATCTTTGCATCCATAGTTACTTCAGACATAAACAGGTTCCTCGTACTTTATGCAGTGTGTTAACGCGCCCGGCCAAACCAGCGGGCCAGCAGACTCAAGGAGAACATCAGGGTCACCAGCACCAGGGCGCCGCCCCAGGCCAGACGATGCCAGTCGTCATAGGGGGAGATGGCGAAGTTGAAGATCTGCAGCGGCAGCGCCGCGATCGGCTCGTTCAGTTTGTGGGACCAGAACATGTTGCCCAGGGCCGTAAACAAAAGCGGTGCCGTCTCGCCGGCGACCCGCGCCACGGCCAGCAGCACGCCGGTGACGATCCCTTTCAGGGCGCTCTTCAGGGTCACCTTGAGGGTGGTACGCCACAGGGGGACCCCCAGTGCCAACGAGGCCTCGCGTAGCGTCATCGGCACCATCTTGAGCTGCTCCTCCGTGGTGCGCAGCACGATCGGGATCATGATCAGGGCCAGGGCCAGGGAGCCTGCCAGGGCTGAAAAGCCTTTCATCGGCACCACCACCAGGCCGTAGACCACCATACCGGTGATGATGGAGGGAACCCCCGAGAGTACGTCGGCCGAGAAGCGGATCATCGTTGAGATGCGAGAAGTGCCGTATTCGGAGAGATAGACCGCACCGAAGATCCCCAGTGGCAGACCGATAAGCGAAGCGACACCGATCAGCAGGCCGGAGCCGATGATGCCGTTTGCCATGCCGCCGCCGACCTCGCCGGGAGGTTTGGGAATCTGGGTGAAGAGGTCAAGATTGATGGAGCTGAACCCCATCTTGAGGATATAGAAAAAGATCAGGCCCAATGGGACCAGTACCGTGACGGTGGCGGCCAGCATGGCCAGCATCATCAGCCCGTTGGTCATCTTTCTGCGCAGTATGGCGGTCATCATGCCTTGCCTCCAGCGGTGCGGGTAACGCTCCAGAGCAGCAGGCGGGCCATGATGTTGATGACCAGGGTGATCACCAGCAGGATCAGCCCGATCTCCATTAGTGCTGCGGCATGCAGATCCGAGGAGGCTTCGGCGAATTCGTTGGCGATCACGCTCGGCATGGTGTAGCCCGGATCCAGCAGTGACCAGGAGATCTTGGGGGTGTTGCCGATCACCATGGTGACGGCCATGGTCTCACCGATGGCCCGTCCCAGGCCGAGGATGACGGCCCCCAGGATGCCGGAGCGGCCGTAGGGCAATACCGCCATCCGGATCATCTCCCAGCGGGTGGCGCCCAGTGCGATGGCCGCCTCACGCTGGCTGTCCGGCACCGCCAGTAGCACCTCCTTGGTGATGGAGGTGATGATCGGCACGATCATGATCATCAGGATCAGGACGGCAGCCAGCATGCTGACCCCGTAGGGGGCGCCGCTGAAGAAGGGAAGGGAGCCGAAGTGGTCGTTTAAGAACGGTTCAACGGTCCGCTGCAGCCAGGGGGCCATTACCAGGATGCCCCACAGGCCGTAGATGACACTGGGGATGGCCGCCAACAATTCCACCAGCGCCGCAATCATGCTGCCGAGCCTGCGGTTAGTCACCTCGGTGATGAACAGGGCGGTGGCGATGGAAAGCGGTGTTGCCAGGGCCAGGGACAGCAGCGAGGACAAAAGGGAACCGTGGATGTAGGGGAGTGCGCCGAAGTTGCCTTCAACAGGGTCCCATTCCTTGGCAGTAATAAACGACCAGCCGGTCTTGGCCAGTGACGGGAGGCTCTGCCGGTACATCGCCACCGTCATCAGCAGCAGGATGCCCAAAATGCTGAACGCGAACAGAACGGTCATCCCTTTGAAGACGAAATCACCGTTCAGGCCGCGTTTGATATTCCAACGTGGTGGTAAAAAGATCACAGGTCACTCCGCATGCGAGGGGCGCAGCAATGGCCGCGCCCCTCGGGTTTCCAGTACGTACGGTATACTGTTTGTGTCCGTATTACTTGATGCTGTTGATGGTACGTTCCACCATCTTGATCACGTTGGGCGGCAGCGGGGCATACAGCAGGGCCGGAGCCATCTTCTGTCCCTTGTGCAGTTCCCACTTGAGGAACTCTACCAGCTGCTTGCCCTTGGCGGCATCTTTTGGGTGCTTATACACCAGCAGGTAGGTGAAGCCGGCGATAGGATAGGCGTTTTTACCCGGCTGGTCAACCAGCAGAATCCGGTAATCGGCCGGCATATGCTTGGCGGCACCGGCAGCGGCGGCCGAGGTGGAGGCGATGGACGGCTCAACAAAGTGACCGGACTTGTTCTTCAGCGAGGCATAGGGCAGCCTGTTTTCGAAGGCATAGGCCAGTTCGACATAGCCGATGGAGTTGGCGGTGTTTTTGATCTGACCGGACACCCCTTCGTTGCCCTTGCCACCCAGACCAACCGGCCAGTTAACCGAGGTACCGGTGCCCACTTTGCCCTTCCAGGCCGCGCTCACGCTGCACAGGTAGCTGGTGAAGATGGCGGTGGTGCCGCTGCCGTCGGTGCGGTGCACCACGACGATCGGTGCGTTGGGCAGTCTGACGCCGCGGTTGTCACGGACCAGACGGGGGTCGTTCCACCTGGTGATCTGGCCCAGGTAGATTGCGCTCAGCACTTCAGGGGTCAACTTCAGACCCTTGCCGACACCGGCCAGGTTGTAGGTCACTACCACGGCGCCCATCACGGTGGGGATATGCAGCAGTTCGCCGTGTGCTGCCCTCAGTTCGGCATCGGACAGCGGCTTGTCCGAGGCACCGAAGTCAACGGTTTGGGCGGTGATCTGCTTGATGCCGCCGCCGGAGCCGATGGCTTGGTAGTTGAACTTGATGCCCGGCTTTACCTTGGCATACTCGCTGAACCACTTGGAGTAGATCGGATAGGGGAAGGTGGCGCCTGCCCCGTTGATCAGGGTCTCGGCGCTGGCGGTGCCGGCCGACAGGGCGCAGGCGAAGAGCGCCAGGGTGATAAATGCTTTACGAATTGCGTTCACAGGTGTGATCCTCCTTGGATGAATGGTACAAACCATTGTGTCTGTTGTAACGTTCCAATGTGACAGTTGTGTTACAGGCCAGCAAAAGATAGGCAACTATCGGCTGAGCCGCCGGTCGTGTGATAGCTGACGAGCGTGGCGGTCAGCTCACCGGTCAGGGTCGGGTCGATATGGGGTATCTTGCTCTGCCCCCCCAGTTTGCCACGGATGGTGCGTGACCAGTCGTAGATCTGTTCTTCAGGTACCAGCAGCACCTCCGGTGGGTTGATCCGGCCCTGGCTGCGGAAGGTGGCGTAATCGGCATTGGCCGCCATCAGGTGACGGTCGAGGAACGTTGCCGCCAGATCCTGTGCCACGGAGGGGGTACGACAGGCCAGCACCCAGCAGTGGCGCCGGTTGCCGATGTCGGGCCCCACCATGAACTCGCGGACCACGCCGCTGTGCGCGTTGTTCAGGGCGGCTACGGCCGCCTCCACCTCTCCCTGGGTTACCTTCTCCTCAAAACGGTCCAGAAATTTGTCGCGACCGGTGAATTCGAACCGGTATTGTTCCGTGTCCAGAAAACGCAGCGTATCGCCGATATGGTAACGCCACAGACCGGCGCAGGTGGAGAGGATCACGGCATAGCGTTCGCCGATCGCCACCTCCGACAGCGGCAGGGCCTGCGCATCCGAACGGGGAGCGCCGCTTTCGTCCAGTTGTGAGATCGGCACGAATTCTAAGAAGGCGCCGTAGTAGGGGGTCAGGCGCATGCCGCGTTCACCGTAGAGCTGAAATCCCATGAACGCCTCCGAAGAGGGGAGCAGTTCCAGGAAGTGCGGCTGCCGGCCTTCGAACAGGCGGTGGAATTCGTCGGCGTAGGGGGCCAGGCTGGTGCCGCCGTGAATGATCAGTTCCAGCTGCGGGACGGCCGCGTGCAGCGGTTTGCCGGACAGCTGCCGGACCCGTTGCAACAGGAGCAAGATCCAGGGGGGAACGCCGGAGATGACCCGGATTGACCGGTTGCGCAGGAGCAGCTCGGCCATCCCGTGCAGCCGCTCTTCCCAAGGGGCGCAAGAGAGCGGTTCCTTGGGCTCCACAAAGGGGTCCAGCCAGCTTGGGCGTTCACGCAGGGTAATGGCGCTCATGTCGCCGGATAGCACCCCGTTGCCGAGTGGGGTCAGCTTGGTGCTGCCGGCCATGTAGAGGGTAGAGCTCCCCAACAGGCGGCTCTCCGGAGCAGCGGCCAGGTAGCAGGCCAGCATATCCAGGGCCGCCCGCCGGTTGGCGGCAAACATCTCGCGGGTGAACGGGATGTACTTGGTGGGGGCGGTGGTGCCGGAGGTCTCGCAGAAAAACGGGATCAGGCCCGGCCAGGTCTGATCATGCAGCTCCAGGCGTCGAACGGCACCGTCGTCCACCAGCTGCGGACTGAAGTAGTCGTCCCAGAACTGACGGTAGGTGCGCAGCGGTACCTGGCGTTGAAATGTCCGATACAGCGGCTCAAAGGGGAGGCCTACCAGGGAGGCGAAGCCGTGATCACGGCCGAAGCGGGTGCTGGCGGCGCGTTTGACCAGCGTCGGCAGCAGCTCGCGTTGGGCGTTTAGCGGGTCGCGACCAAGAAAACGACGGGCGCGAATATCGGCGGCGGCACGAAGTGGCAGGGAGAGCAGTGCGGCTGGCAGCATTGAAATCACCTCGTTATACCGCGGCCCAGAGCGGCTCACGGTGCAGTCGTTCCAGCCAGTGCCCCAGCCGTGGGTTATAGCAGTGCTGGTGGAAGATCAGCGAGGCGTGGGGCACCGGATCGGCGGGATCAGGGGAGGCAACCACCCGTGTGGTGCCGTTGGGGAACAGGTGTCGAAAGCGGGACTGATCTTCAAGCAGCCCCAGGGTCGGCGAGCCGGGCACCAGGATGCTGGCCTCGTCCTCGGCGGCCAGGAACAGGGTCGGCCCGTCAAATACGCTGGCACCGCCGCGGGGTGCGGCAAAATCCCGCAGGGCCAGCACCCGCTGGTAGCCGCCCAGGGCCGAGGTATGCTCCAACACACCGAAGATCCGGTGGCGGATCGCCAGGTGCCGGCTACGTAAGGGGCGGTTCTCTGCGCCGGCCTCGAACAGGGCGTAAAAACAGCGTCGTGCCCGTTCCACCTGTTTGTGGAGTCCTTCCCGGTCGGCAGGGTCCACCTCCAGGATCTTGCGCAGGTTCGATTCAAGCATCCGCACCCCCCCGGCCCGTTCACCCTTGGGGCGCACCAGGTCATCGGTGCAGAGCACCGGGCTGATCAGCAGGAGTCCACGCAGCATGCCGTGGATCTCTTCCGTTGCCTGGCGCAGAAAGTGGACCAGCAGGCCGGCCCCGAAGCTGACGCCCAATAAGACCGGTCGGCGCCCCTGCCGGTTGAGATCGGCGATCAGGTCGCTCAGCTGGGCGCAGAACAGCTCCTGGCTGAACCCGTTACGGGGGAAGTTGAGGTAATAGATGCTGCCATACTGACGCAGCAGGGGGCGCTGAAACTCCAGCGCCTCGGTGGCGTCGGGCACGAAGCCTCCCACGACGATAGTGGGACGCCGTCCGTCCCCCTTTTCTTTATAAAGCTGGCAGTGCACGCTGTGCAGGCTGTGATACTTGCCGCGCAGCGCCAGTTCGGCCGGGCGTTGTCGGGGGGTGTACGGTTTGATGGCCATGCTGCGCAGGAGGTCTGCAGTGGCGGTGACGACGTGCAACAGGGCGGGGTGGCGTTCTGACAACGGGTGCAGGTGCTTCTGCAGGAGCTGGCGCATGGGATCCTCCTCACGGTAACGTATGCCAGTGAGTAGACCAGATGCAGGTTACAGCCGGGTGGCGACTGGGGAAAAGCTGTGTTGCAACCCGGTGTTATTCCGGCTCGTCGAACAGCATGCGCGAGAGGTACTCGCCGTAGTAGCGGCGGTTCTCGTCTTTGAGCTCATGGGCCAGATGCTTGAATTTGGTGATCTGCTGGTCCAGTTCGGCAAAAGGGCCCTGCAGGCGTAGCAATCGAGTCAGCAGCATGGCAATCGGCCTTTCAGGCACTTACTTCCTTGGCCATCAAAAAGATGCCGGTCATCTTGAACAGCATACTGTTCATCTGGTTCAGGCCGCTGATCTGCACCTCGGCCTGTTTCTCGCTTTTGAGGCTCTTGATCGAGCGCAGAAGCAGGGCGATCCCCATGGAGTTGATCCTGCCCACGCCGCTGAAATCAAGCTCCACCGTCGGCGATGAGACGCGGCGCACCACATCCTCTAGGTGCTGGTCGGCATGGGCGTCAATGATACCCTGGAACAGGAAGGAGTCCCGCTTGAATCCCGGTCGATACTGTACGTGAAGTTCTTGGTGCATGATGATTCCGTTCTCCTGTGTCGATATGTTGTCAGCCGGCAACCGGCCGGAGCTGCAGGCAGCCGCCCACCACGGTCTCAACTCCCGGGCGGATGCTGACGTAGAATTGATCCATGAAGCGCCACATGAAGAAAAGCCCTCGGCCGGCGCGTTCCGGATCGGGGATGGCAGTGGCAGTATTCAGGGCGAGAAAGTTGAAGACCTGGGAGGCGGTCAGGGAACCCCAGGTGTCACGGACCTCTAACGCCAAACGGGAGCCGTCAAAGCAGTATCGCAGGCGGATCTGCTCGTTGGGCAGCAACTGGCGCGGCTGCCCCTTGGAAAACAGGAGGGAACCGTCATCGTGGCGCGGGGCGGCATACAGGGCGTTTTCCAGCATCTCGTCCACCATCAGGCCGGTCTTTTGGCACAGCAGGGTATGTGGCTGGTCGTGGTCGCCTATGACCGCCAGCAGTTCATCGATCAGCTCAGGTTTATCGGCACTGCCGGTCACGGTGCGTTCCTGCACCGTGGGATTGTCGGGGAAAAGACCGGCTGGCCCGGCATTGACGCCGCACCCTGCCAGCTGATTCCCCAGAAAGACTATGGTCGCCGGTTCATGGCCATCAAAAACTATCATTGGAACTACGCCTCCCGCATTGCTACAACTAAGGTGACATCATCTTCGAAATGCTCCTGGTCGCAAAAACGGCGCGCATCAGCCAGAAGGGCGTCGCGCAGTGCTACCGGTGTGCTGCCCGCCTCACGACGCAGCGTGTCTTGCAGCTGGCGTTCGCCAAAGGCCTCACCGTGCGAGTTTTCAGCCTCCTGAATGCCATCGCTAAATAACAGCAGCCGATCACCGGGGGTAAAGGCCCGTGTGGTCTCATGGTATTCGGCCGATTCGTCAAACCCCAGCGGAAAGCCCGGTTCCATGTTGATCATGTGGCACTCGCCGTCCGTTTTGGACCAGTAGTAGGGGTAGGGATGGCCGGCCGAGCTGACCGTCAGGGTGTTGTTGTGCCGGTCGATGATGGCGGCCAGTGCGGTCATCAGCAGTTTACCCTGCGTTGTGGCCAGGATGGCGCGGTTAATGCCGCCCAAGATCTTTGCCGGCGTCAGGGATTCGTGTTTGAGCAGTATCTGCAGGCCGGCCTTGGCGGCGGTGGTCACCAGACCGGCCTGGACGCCATGGCCGGTAACGTCGGCTACCAGCAACCCCAGGCGATGCTCGTCAAGGGGGAAGACATCATAAAAATCGCCGCTGATCTCGGTTGAGTTCACCAGACCGGCAGCCACCGACACCCCGGCGTGGTGCAGCGGGGTTGCGGGCAGCAGGGCCGTCTGCACCTGGCGCGCCATTTCAACCTCGTTGCGGATGCGGCTGCTCAGGCGTTCCAAGGTCTCCAGCAGATCGGCCTGGCTTCGTGAGATGGCCATCATCAGATCGGCCACCACCGCGATGGCGACGGTGCCGTCCGTAAGCGACACCCCGAAACAGTCGTTCTCCAGTTGCGGGTCGCAGAGCATGAGTTGACGCAAGGCCGATGAGATATCCATGGTGCCGGGGAGCACCAGGGGATCGGTGCCAAGCAGGGTATTGACCGATTTACGACCGAACAGTTCCCGGGCGAACGGCCTGGCCAGATGGCTGTAGAACAGCTCGCGGCGGCTGATAATGCCGCACAGCCCGCCCGCCTCCATCACCGGCAGTGCCAGCAGGCTGGAATTCTGCTGGAAAAGCTCGATAGTCTGATTGACCGTGGTCGCCGGCGTAATCACCCGTACATCCCGGGCAATGGCCTGCAACAGGGTTGCGGTGTGGTGCGGCCCGTTCACGCTCATTACCGCACCCCGCCCGCAACCGCTATGGTCGGCTTCGCTATATACGACGGCGGATTTTCAACCGGATTTAGCACCGGCCGTCCCAGCAGGTATCCCTGGGCGTAGTGGACACCGATAGTCGTCAGGTAGTCCAGCTCCTCCTGCCGCTCGATTCCTTCGGCAATCACCTGGATGCCTGTCCGCAGGCAGAAGGTGACGATCGATTCCACCAGCGCTTGTCGGCGCGACGACCGGTCGATCTCGGCCACCAGGAAACGGGCCAGCTTGACGTAGTCCGGTTCCAGTTGGGCAAACATCTTTAGGCCGGCAAAACCGTCTCCCAGGTCGTCGATGGCCAGGGCGTAGCCTTGGCGGCGGTAGTGGTTGACGACACGGCCAAACAGGTCATAGTCGGTGATCAGCGAACGTTCGGTCAGTTCGAGTACCACCCGGGAGCGCTCGATTCCCAGTTTGCCCAGCAGACTGGCGGTGAGGCCGGGACGGTGGTCGCTGGCCAGTACCGCCGGGCAGACATTCAGGAACAGCCGTTCGGTGACTCCCAACCGGGCCGCCGTGGTCAGGGCACGTTCGCGGCAGAGCTGCTCAAGGGGCGAGAGCAGCTCACTGTTTTGGGCAGCACAGAACAGTTCCTCAATGTTGGCAAAGATGGTGGGGCCGATGATGCGGCTCAGTGCCTCGTAACCGTAGACGTCGCCTGCGGCAAGGGCGACGATCGGCTGGTAGTGGGGGGTGATCAGCTGCTGGCCGATGATGCGGCTAAGCTCACGCTGGGCCGTCTGCTGTTCCGTAGGCACCGGCGACAGGCTGTCAACCGGGCCAGGGCGTTTGGCACCTGGCAGATAGCGCCCGGCCGGTTGCCGGTATGATGGCTGTGCAGAAATCAGCACAGACCGGCCATCATGCGTTGCAGCGGTTGCGGTGCGAGGGTTGAGGTGGGAGCGCCGGTGGGACGATGGCAGGCGCCGCAGAGCAGATCACCCTTTGCCACCCGCACCCACAGGGTCCGGTTTTCGCTGTCGCACCAGTCGCAGGTCCAGTTGTAATAGTCGTCGAGGGTCTTGAATTTCATGGCTGCACTCCTTTCGCGCAGTATCTGTATGGCGGTACGATAGTCGGTGTTCGTTGCAGCTGGGTGACAGGCGGCCTAAGTCTTGGTAACAAAGCTGCCGTTTAACAGGGTGCAACCTGGGCCGCTATCAGATCGCAGCCACAATGGATGGCGCGGCCGCTGTTGCCGTTGTCGGCGTAGACCGTCTTCAGGGTGGCGCCACAGGCGTAGGTAATGACCTCCATCTTGAAACGGGGCAGATGGTTGTCCTCAAGACGTGAAACGATGGGGCTGCCGCAATCCAGGCAGGAATCTTCCATACGGTGCATGACAGGCACCTCCTTGTGGGTAAGCGTTCGTATGTAACCAGCCTAGCGCCCCGGTGTGTCAGTGCGGTTGCAGGCAGCCTAATGTTGTGTCACATCGGAGGTGGTGGTGCAAAAACCAGGGGGCTATGCGCAATGGCGCCTGAATACAGGCAGCAGCAGCAGGTAGAGCACGAGCGTTGCGGGGATGGCCGTCAGCAGCCACACCGCGACGGCCTTCAGGGTGAGCCAACCGGCCAGGCCGATGGAGTTGCCGAGACCGTGTATAAGCACGGCGTGCAGCAGGTCGTCCGGCACGGGCGGCCCCCAGGGGAACCAGCGGTTACCCAGCGTATAAAAGGGGACCAGCAGCGAGAGCTGCAGCGGATAGACCAGATAGTTGACCGTTTGCAACAGCAGCTGGTTGAGCCGGAAGTGGGCCGCAATCACGAGGCACAGCAGGGTGGTGCCGAGCAGCAACGGCATGGTGCCGATGGCGATGCCGACACAGCAGGTCGCCGCCAGTCGCTTTGGGGGCAGGCCGCTGGTCAGGATCGGCTGCAGCCGGTGCGTGAACGCGGTGAAGAGCGATCGTAGGTGCGACGTCTCAGACCCGGTCGTGGTGGACATGGTAGCGCACCAGCGCACCGGTGACAGTGCTGCGGCCGGTGTACAGAAAGAGTACCAGCCAGACCACCTGGAGGAACAGGACGATGGCCGGTGTCCAGAGCCTTTGCAGGCCTGTGCTGAAGACCGGTCGAGCCAGCGGTTCGGCGCCCACCAGGAGGGCGACCGTCACGGCGTAGGCCAGACCGGCCAATCCCATGATCTGATAGGCCGAAATGCGGCCCGTGCCGCGGTAATCGGCCCGCCAGGTCTCTGAGAGGGCGCGCCAGCCCTGGGTGACGCCTGCCGCCAGCAGAAAGGCGGCCAGATGGTGGGCGGTGAGAAACAGTCCGATCGCCAGCAGGCCGCAGGCGGTGTACAGCACGGCGGTCACCGCCTGGATCGGCAGCAGTTCAACCCCTTCAAGGCCGGCGGCGTAGGCGGCCTTCTTGGTGCTGCCGTAAAACCTGAAGCCCCGGCCGCTGAACAGCTTTTGTATCCAGCCTTCCGTCTCGGTCAGCGGTCTGCCGTAACAGCAGCCGAAGCTGATGCAGGCCAGCCGTCCCAGCCCTTCGCCAAAGGCGTAGGCGATGGCGATGGCCGCATAGGTGGCCATGATCGGCAACTGAAAGCCGAAAGCGGCGCCGGCGGTGCGGTTTACCAGCAGGACGAGCGGCGGCGTGAGCAGCATGCCGACAAACACCGCCCCACCGACGGTGAAGGTATGGGCCTTCTTTTCCACCAGCCGGGCCACCAGCCGCGAGGCGGGCACGCAGCAGGAAAGCAGGGCCACCGCCAGCAGGGCGCTCCCCAGCGGGGGAACCCCCACGGCCCCCAGGAGCACCAGGAGCACCAGCAGTGCCACCAGATAGGCGTTGGCGGTCAGCAGGCCGTACCAGGTGAAGTTGATACCCTGCCAGCCGCCTTCCGGCGTCTTGATGGCCGGCACCGTTGCGATGATCTGCCAGCGCTCGGCAGGCAGATGTCTGAAGCCCCACCAGAGGTACACCAGCATACCGACCGCAAACGCAGCCAGCATCGTAAGGTCCGTCAGCATCGGTATTCCTTTCCTGTCCGGTGTGCGATCAACGAGCGCAGCCTGAGGTCGGTCTCCACCAGCGGTTTGCCGAACCCCTGGCTGAAGCGGCTGATCACGTCGCGGCGCTGCGCATTCGCGACGATATCCGGGGCAAACCGGACCCGACCCGGCTGGAAGATAAGGATATCGGTACTGCTACCCGGCCGGTACAGGCTTTTGGGCTGGCCCTTGGCCAGAAACATGCCGGTCTCGATCGGCTTGGGTGCGTCATAGCGGCTGCTGCTGTAGGCCTGCACGATATCGCCGATCATCAGGGCCACCACCTCGATCATCGCCACCAGCCCTACCCCGCTCCCCCCCGGCAGATCGGTGTCGATGATCGTCACGACCCGGCGGTTTTTGGAGTAGGGGGTGACGACACTGACCACCGCTGCAGGGTTGCAGGAGTGGTAGGTGCCGTCCAGCGTATAGACGTCCACCACCCGGCCGGCAACCGGGGTGTGATTGTAGTGATATTTGTCCGGGGTCAGCCGGAAGACCATGAAGTCACCACCCTGAAAGGCGCTGCGCCACTGCGTGGCCCCCTGGCCGAAGAGTTCGTCGAAGGCAAAGAATTTTTCCTTCAGACAGACCAGCGAGGTCTCGCTGAAGGAGCCGGGGAGCACCCGGGCATCGGCCGGCGAGACCACCGCGGCCTCATCATCGGGCATGGGGCGGCACTCCCAGTAGCGGATCTTGCGTTCAAACAGCTTGCGTGCGGTGTCCAGCGTATGGGGCGCGTCGAGGCATTCCTGCAGGTCAATGCCGCAGGAGGCCAAAAAGGCCTGCCGGTTCAGCACCGGCCGGTCAAACTGGACCGCGGCCAGTACCTGCGACATCCAACTGCTGGTCAGCATGTGGAACAACCGGCTGTTCTGCTCCCTGACCCGGTGGTACAGCAGCCGGACCATCCGGTCGGCCAGCAGCTGTTCGCCGAACACCTGGCCGCTCTGCCGCTCAATGTAGTGATGCTGCAGCATGCAGACTCCTCTCGGCTGTTGAGGGACGGACGTAGTCCTGTTGCTCGGCATGCACCGTCAGCAGGATCAGGTTGACCAGCCGACGTATGGCCGGCAGATCGGCCCGCTCGGCCAGCAGGT
>JAJXUW010000030.1 GCA_021782545.1 Deltaproteobacteria bacterium
GGCATGTCACCCGAGGTGGTACGACGGGTGTTCGCCCCGTTTGAGCAGGCGGACAGCTCGGTTACCCGTAAATACGGAGGAACTGGCCTGGGATTGGCCATCTCACGCCGGTTGGCCGAGTTGATGGGCGGCTGCATCTGGGCTGAGAGTACGCCGGGGCAGGGCAGTAGCTTTCATCTGGAACTGCCGTTTGAGCTGCCCAGGCAGGCGTCGCAGGTTGGTGATCGACCGCCTGAGGACCCCTGGAACGCGCAAGGGCGCCGTTGCCGGCTGCTGGTGGCGGAAGACAACCTGGTAAATGCCAAGTTCATCGAGTCACTGCTGACACGGATGGGGCACCGCTGCGAGGTGGTGGAAAACGGCCAGCAGGCGCTCGATCGGCTGGCCACCCAAGCGTTTGACGGGGTGCTGATGGATATCCAGATGCCGGTGATGGACGGCGTGGCCGCCACGGCCGCCATCCGGCAAAGGGAACGGGCAGGCGGTCGTCATCTGCCGGTCATCGCCCTGACGGCCCACGCCCTGAAAGGCGACCGGGAACGGTTTCTGGCCGCCGGTTTTGACAGTTATCTCGCCAAGCCGTTGGATCACCGGCTGCTGGCGGCGGTGCTGGCCGCCATACCTGCCGCAGTCGAACAGGAGGCAGCGCAATCCGTATGACACGCAGCCGTTTTACCGACCACTTTGCAGCGGTGGCCGATCAGTATGCCGCCCATCGTCCGACCTATCCTGCGGAGTTGTTCGCTTGGCTGGCCGCCCAGGCCCCGGCCCGCGATCTGGCGTGGGACTGCGCCACCGGCAGTGGCCAGGCGGCCGTTGGGCTGGCTGGCTATTTTGACGGCGTGTTCGCCACCGATGCCAGCGAGGCCCAGATCGTGGCCGCGACGCCTTGCCCCAAGGTGACCTACCGGGTGGCACCGGCCGATGCCTCCGGCCTGCCTGAGTGTGCCGTCGATCTGGTAACCGTGGCCCAGGCCCTGCACTGGTTCGAGCTTGAGCCGTTTTATGCCGAGGTGCGGCGGGTGTTGCGACCTTCCGGGCTGCTGGCGGTCTGGACCTACGGGGTATTCCGGGTGGAAGGGGCCGGTACGGCACAGATACAGAATCTGCTAGATCGCTTCTACCACGAAACCGTCGGCCCGTACTGGCCGACCGAACGGCGCCATGTGGAGAACGGCTACGCCGAACTCCCCTTCCCGTTCGACGAGCTGGCCGCGCCGGACCTCGCCATGGCGGTGGACTGGACCTTGGCTGACCTGGCCGGTTATCTGCGCAGCTGGTCGGCCACCAGCCGCTACCGCGAGACAAACGGTGCCGATCCGGTGCTCCCCCTGACGGCCGCGTTGGCCCCGCTGTGGGGAACCGGCTGCCAGCGTGTTGTCTGGCCGCTGTCCATACGGGTCGGGAGGCCGAAAAGGGAGCCTGCCGGGCGTTAGCGCGGGCTGTTGTTTTGCTTGACGCTCCCCGTGATCGGCACTACAACCAACGGCATGGATCTTCTCTCCCATTTGAACAAGCCGCAGAAACAGGCCGTGCTGCACGGCGAGGGTCCGCTGTTGATACTGGCCGGTGCCGGCTCCGGCAAGACCCGTGTCATCACCCACCGTATCGCTCACCTGATCCAGGAACAGGGGGTTCGCCCCTGGCATATCCTGGCGGTGACCTTTACCAACAAGGCCGCCAAAGAGATGGCCGAACGGGTGCGTCACCTGCTTGCCAGCGACGACATCCCCCTGGTAGCCACCTTCCACGCCACCTGTGGCCGCATCCTCCGCAAAGAGATCCACCACCTGGGCTACGACCAGAACTTTGTGATCTACGACGACAAGGACAGCGAGCGGTTGGTGAAGGAGGTGCTGCGGGAGCTTGACCTGGATGAGAAGCGTTTTCCCCCCAACACGGTGGGCGCCCGGATAGACGACTGCAAGAATCGGGGGCTCATGCCCGATGAACTGGATGCCGGTGATCTCTGGAACCAGCGTTTCATCCAGATCTACGCCGCCTACCAGGAACGGCTCAAACGCTGCAACGCCCTGGACTTTGGCGATCTGATCCTGCTGACCGTACGGCTCTTTGAGCAGCAGCCCCAGGTGCTCTCCCGCTGGCAGGAACGTTTCCAGTGGTTGATGGTGGATGAGTACCAGGACACCAACCCGGTGCAGTACCGTCTGATCCGGCTCTTGGCGGGTGCGCGGAAGAACCTGTGCGTGGTGGGGGACGACGACCAGTCGATCTACTCCTGGCGCGGGGCCGATATCCGCAATATCCTGGAGTTTGAGAAGGATTTTCCCGGTGTTGCCGTGATACGCCTGGAGCAGAACTACCGTTCCACCGGCACGATCCTCAAGGCGGCCGGGGCGGTGGTGGCCAAGAACTTCGGCCGCACGGGCAAGACCCTCTGGACCGAGAACCCCGATGGTGAGCCGATCCGCCTGATCCGTCAGGAGACCGACCGGGACGAGGCCCGTTTCGTGGCCGACGAGATAGCGAACCTGCGGCGGCACCAGCTGCCCCTGACCGAAGTTGCGGTCTTCTACCGCACCAATGCTCAGTCCCGTCTGCTTGAAGAGGCGCTGGTGGCGGAAGGTCTGCCGTACCACATCGTGGGCGGCGTACGGTTCTATGCCCGACTGGAGGTCAAGGATATCCTGGCCTATCTGCGGCTGTTGGAGAACCCGGCCGACGAGGTGTCGCTCAGGCGGATCATCAATGTGCCGAAACGGGGGATCGGCAGCGCCACGGTGGACCGGGTGGCCGAGTTGGCACGCCATGATCGGATTTCGCTCTTCGAGGCCTTTGAACAGACCGCCGCCAGTGGGATACTGGCATCCGGCCCGCGGGCCAAGGTGGCCTGTTTTGTCGATCTGCTGCACCGTTTTCGGCATCTGGCCGCGACACGGCCGCTTCCCGAACTGGTGGAGACGGTGCTTGAGGAGTCCGGCTATCTGGCCCGCCTCAAGGAAAGCCGTGACGAGGATGATGCTGAGCGGCTGGAAAACCTGGAACAGCTGAAGGCTGCGGTGGCGGAGTTCGATGCGGCCAACCCCGAGGCCGGCCTGTCCGGATTTCTGGAACAGGTGGCGCTGGTGGCCGACCTGGAACGGGGCGAGGCCGGCACCTCGTCGGTGACCCTGATGACCCTGCATGCCGCCAAGGGGCTTGAGTTCAAGGCGGTCTTCATGCTCGGTATGGAGGAGCGGCTGTTCCCCCATGTGCGGGCCCTGGACGACCTGGACGGCATGGAGGAGGAGCGCCGCCTGTGCTACGTGGGGATGACCCGGGCCCGGGAGCGGCTCTATCTGTTGCATGCCCGGCAACGCCACCTGTTTGGACAGCCCCAGGCCAACCTGCCGTCCCGTTTTTTGCGGGATATTCCGCCTGAGCTGGTGGCCGAGGCGGCGGAGCCGTCCTGGCACCCTCGCCAGGAAGACCGGCAGCGCAACCAGGAGCGCCCTGCCGAGGGGCATCGTCTGGCAGGGGTCAATGCGGCCCTGGCCGAGGTAGAGGTGGTCCCTGAGCCGTCTGATGAGTATGGTGGCGCCTTTGTCGGGATGCGGGTGCGCCATCCCACCTTCGGCGCCGGTACGATCCGCAAGGTCGAGGGGCGTGGTGATGATCAGAAGCTGATCGTCTGGTTCAGCACCGTGGGCCCCAAAAAACTCATGGCCCGCTTCGCCGGGCTGGAGAGAGTATGATGGCCGACTGTCAGACATTGAGTTATCCGTTGATCCAGGAAGCGGCCGACCGGCTAAAAAAGCGGGTCCGTCAGACCGAGCTGATCGCCGCGTCGCATTTCGGCGAGCAGGTGGGGTGCCAGGTCTTTCTTAAGTGTGAGAACCTGCAGAAGACCGGGGCCTTCAAGCTGCGTGGCGCCATGAACTTCATGACCGCCCGGGATCGCTGCGAGCTAAAACAGGGGGTGACGACCGCCTCGGCCGGCAATCATGCCCAGGGGGTGGCCTTCGGGGCCGATCTTTTGGGGGTGCACGCCCGTATCTTCATGCCGGAGAACACACCACCCCAGAAGGTACAGGCCACCCGCGACCTGGGGGCCGAAGTGGTGCTGACCGGCGCCAATTTTGACGAATCCTTTGTTGCGGCCCAGGCTGACTGCCAACGCAACGGCACCGTCTTTATCCACCCGTTCGACGACCCGCTGGTGATGGCGGGGCAGGGAACGATCGGTCTTGAGATCATGCACGACCTGCCCGATGTCGGGACGGTCATTGTGCCGATCGGCGGGGGCGGCCTGCTGGCCGGGGTTGTCACGGCCATCAAGGAGACCCATCCTAGGGTACAGGTGGTGGGGGTTGAGTCGGTGGCCGCCCCCTGCATGTACCGTGCGGTAAAGCAGGGGGGGATCAGCGAGGTGCCGTTGGGGTTGACCATCGCCGACGGTATCGCCGTCAAAAAGGCTGGTCAGTTGACCACACCAATCATTCGAAGGCTGGTGGACGAGATCGTGCTGGTGGAAGAGGAGGAGATCGCCCTGGCGATCGTGGCCCTGCTGGAACGGAGCAAACTGTTGGTTGAGGGGGCCGGGGCGGTGAGTCTGGCGGCCCTGTTGAACGGCAAGATCAGGAAGACACCGGGCAAGACCGTCTGTCTGCTATCGGGCGGCAATATCGATGTGCGCACCTTGGCGCTGGTGGTGGAACGGGGGCTTCTGGCGGCCGGTCGTTACCTGAAGCTGCGTATAGAGATGCAGGATGCCCCGGGCGCCTTGGCCACGCTGGCCGCGGATCTGGCGGCGGTCAGGGCCAATATCCATGACATTACGCATGACCGCCGTACGCGGGGCGTCGTGATGGGCAGCACGGCCGTACAGCTGCTGCTTGAAACCCGTGGCCGGGAGCATGCCCGCGAGATAGTGGCCACCTTGCGGCGCCAGGGTTATGCCTTGGAACTGGAGGAGGGCTAGCGGCCGGCGCCAGCCAGCAGCTTCTTGACCAGGCTTTCCAGGACCCGGCCATGGTAGCTTGAAAAACCGATCATCTGCTCCACTACCACACCATTGCGGTCGAGGACAAACATCACCGGCAGGGCGCGGACGCCATAATCGGCCTGGATCCTGACAGATGCCAGCACCACCGGATAGGGGACGCGTTTCTGGTCGACAAAGGCCTTGACCGTCTGTTCGCCGCCTTCATCGACGTTCATGCCGATAATCTGCAGCCCTTGCTTGCCGTATTTGCGGTACAGATCGGCAAGGAACGGGATGGATTCGCGGCAGGGCGGGCACCAGGTGGCCCAGAAGTCGAGGATGGTCACCGACCCTTTCAGCCCTTCGGTGGACAGCGGTTGCCCTGAAATAGCGAAGGTTTTGAATGCAGGCGCATACTGACCACGCTGGGGGATGGCAAAGGCGCTGGTGGCCATAACGAGAAGGGCTGCAGCGCAGAACGCTGCAGCCCGTTTCAGCAGATATCGTGACGGACGCATACCGGTTAGAGCGCCTTGGCGATCAGGGCATCAAGCTGGGATTTGGGCACCGCACCGACCACCTGGTCGAGCACCGCGCCACCTTTGAACAGGATCAGGGTGGGGATGCCGCGTACGCCGTATTTGCCAGGGGTGGCCGGGTTGTCGTCGACATTCACCTTGCCAACTTTGACCTTGCCGCTGTATTCATCGGCAATGGCGTCAATCAGAGGGGCAATCGCCTTGCAGGGGGCGCACCAGGTAGCCCAGAAATCCACCAGCACAGGGATATCGGACTGCAGGACCTCGCGGTCGAAGTTCGCATCGGTAAAGGTCATCACTTTTTCACTGGCCATAACATGCCTCCTTCGGACAAATGTAGTCAGGTTTCGCGGATGATACTGCGGTCAGTAATTTTTGCAAGCGGAAACTTTCGGCAGGAGGCCTTCCATGACGACGTTAAGCCTTGCTATGAGCGTGTCCGGTGAGCATGCCGTTTTGGTCGGTGGCGGCACCGTGGCCGCCCGCAAGGCGGCACTTTTGCTGGAGGCCGGCATGCGGCTTACGGTGATTGCGCCGCAGCTTGTGCCTGAGCTTGCAGAGGCAGCGGCACAGGGGGATTTTGTCTGGCTGTCTCGAATCTATCAGCCGGGTGATCTGACTGGGGCGTTTCTGGTGGTGGCGGCTACCGACCGACGTGCCGTGAACCGGCAGGTGGGGCGGGATGCCCGCGAAGCCGGCACGTTGGTCAACGTGGTAGACGCACCTTCGGAGGGTACCTGCACCTTTCCGGCCTTGTTGCGGCGGGGTGATCTGCAGGTGGCGGTAAGCAGCGGTGGCGGGTCGCCGGCCTTTGCCGCTGCCGTGCGGGATGAGCTGGCCACCCGGCTGGATGGCGCCTATGCCGAAGCGCTGGAGCTGATCTCCCAACAGCGCGAAAAGCTGTTGACGCTGGGACAGGGTCACACGTACAATACTCTCTTCATTAAAGAACTGCTGGCAGGCGGTCTGGTTCACCTGCTGCGGCAGGGTGACCGGGCTGGGGCCGAGGCGTTGATACGGCAGCGGCTGACCGCCTCTGCGATACCACCGGACACCCAATCCTGAACCCGGTTCCTGAGGTCCCTTAAGATGATGATCCAGATCTCCTTTTATCTGACACTTGCGCTGTATGGCGTCGCCACGCTGCTGTATCTGGGCTGTCTGCTGCCCAAGGCCCCCTGTCTGGCCGCAATCGCCCGCAAGGTGCTGATCGCCGGTTTCCTGGCGCACTGCCTCTCCACCATCCACCGCTATATCGCTGCAGGGCACCTGCCGATCACCAACATGCACGAATCGCTCTCCTTCTTCGCCCTGTCTATCGTGGCGGCCTATCTCTATTTCGAGTTCCGTTTCAGGGTCACTACCCTGGGTTCCTTCGTGATACCGCTGGCGTTGCTGGTCATGATCGGGTCGAGCCGGTTTTCGAGCGGATTGTATCCGCTTAACCCTGCGCTGCAGTCGGTCTGGATCTATTCCCATACCGTGCTGGCCTTTGGCGCCTATGCCTTCTTTACCATTGCCGGCGGCGTGGCCGGGATGTATCTGATCCAGTCCCACTTTCTGAAAAAGAAGCAACTGGGGACACTGTTTCAGAAGCTGCCCTCTCTGGACACCCTGGATGAGATCGGCTACCGCTGTCTCTCCTTCGGGTTTCCGATGCTGACGCTTGGGATCATCACGGGCGCCATCTGGGCCGCCCAGGCCTGGGGCAGCTACTGGAGCTGGGACCCTAAAGAGACCTGGTCGCTGATCACCTGGTTCGTCTATGCGGCCCTTCTGCACGGACGGCTCACCACCGGCTGGCGCGGACGGCGGGCAGCCTGGCTCACCGTGGCCGGTTTTCTGATCATGCTGTTCACCTTCATCGGGGTCAACCTGTGGATGCCCGGTCTGCACAGTTACAACTAGGGGGCGACGCACGATGAATATTATCGTTGTCGGCCTGTCCCACAAAACCGCCTCGGTGGATATCCGCGAGAAGGTGGCCTTTTCCCCCAACAGTATCGAACAGCCCCTCAAGGCGCTCTTGGCCCTGGAGGGAATTGTCGAAGGAGTGATCGTCTCCACCTGCAACCGGGTCGAGATCTATGCCACGACCCGTGACATCGCCGGCGGTATCGGTCGTATCCGGCGCTTTCTGGCCGACTGGCACCACCTACCCTTTGATCTCATCGAACCGCATCTCTACAGCTACCACGGTGAGGCGGCCATCCGCCACGTCTTCCGGGTGGCCTCGTCGCTGGATTCGATGGTGGTGGGCGAGCCCCAGATCTTGGGGCAGATCAAGACCTCCTACGGCTATGCCGCCGAATACGGCACCTCCGGCATCATCTTAAACCGTTTCCTGCACAAGGCCTTCTCCGTGGCCAAGCGGGTCCGTACCGAGACCAGGATCGCCTCCTCCGCGGTCTCCGTCTCCTTCGCCGCGGTGGAGCTGGCCCGCAAGATCTTCGACAGCCTCTCGGACAAGACCGTGCTGCTGATCGGCGCCGGCGAGATGTGCGAGCTGGCGGCGCGGCACTTCCTCACCAACGGCGCTAAAGGGGTGCTGGTCACCAACCGGACCTTCGAGAAGGCCCAGCGCCTGGCCGATGAGTTCGCCGGGCAGGCGATCCCCTTTGAGGAACTGTTTGACCACCTCCACAAGGCCGATATTATCCTGACCTCCACCGGCGCCCCCCACTTCATCGTCACCCCCAAGGATTTAAAGGCGGTGATCCAGCGGCGGCGGATGAAGCCGATGTTTATGATCGATATCGCCGTGCCGCGGGATATCGACCCCGCCGTGAACGACCTGGATGCGGTCTACCTCTACGATATGGACGATCTGCAGCAGGTGGTGGCCGTCAACCTGGAAGGCCGCAAGCAGGAGGCCGAGAAGGCCGAGGCGATCGTCGCCGAGGAGATCATCCAGTTCAACAAGTGGATCGCCACCCTGGAGGTTACCCCCACCATCGTCGCCCTGCGGACCCATCTCGACGAACTGCGTCAGGCTGAGGTTGCCCGTACCCTGGCCGGCTGGAAAGAGGCCCCGCCAGATGCCGAGAAACGGCTGGAGCTTTTGACCACCGCCTTGATCAACAAGATTCTACATCAGCCGACCATGGCCCTTAAAAAGACGGGTCAGGGCAATCGCACCGATCTGTACCTCGATGCCCTGCGTGCCCTCTTTGATCTGGAGCTGGGCAGCACCGACCGCGATGACTCGCTGGAACTGGAAGAATAACTTCTCAACAAGGAGCATGACATGGCACCGAAACGCCTTCGCATAGGGACGCGGGCCAGCCAGCTGGCCCTCTGGCAGGCCAACTGGACCAAGGCACAACTGGAACAGCGTTATCCCGGTATCGAGGTCGAGCTGGTCAAGATCAAGACCATCGGCGACAAGATTCTGGATGTGCCTCTGGCGCAGGTCGGTGGCAAGGGGCTGTTCGTGAAGGAGATCGAGGAGGCCATGCTGCAGGGTGAGATCGATCTGGCGGTACACAGCATGAAGGATGTGCCGACCGAGTTTCCACCTGGTTTGGGGCTGGTGGTGACTACTGAGCGTGAAGACCCCCGTGATGCCTTTATTGCCGACGGCATCACCTTCACGCAACTGCGTCCGGGGGCCCGGATCGGTACCAGCGCCCTGCGGCGGCAGGCACAGCTCTTAAAGGTCCGCCCCGACCTTGAGATGGTCATTATCCGCGGCAATGTGGAAACCCGCATTCGCAAGCTGAAGGAAGATAATCTGGATGCGGTGATCCTGGCCGCTGCCGGCCTGAAACGGTTGGGATTTACCGACGTCATCAGCGAACTGTTGCCCACCGATTTTTCGATACCGGCCATCGGCCAGGGGGCGCTGGGGCTGGAGTGCCGTCTGGACGATCATGCCACCATCGAGGCGTTGTCGTTTCTAAATCACGCCGATACCGATGCGGCCGTGGCCGCCGAGCGGGCCCTGCTCAAACGGTGCGAAGGCGGGTGTCAGGTGCCGATTGCGGCCCATGGTACGGTAAGCGGCGGGACGTTGAGCGTGGTAGGGTTTATCGCCTCGGTGGATGGCCGGCAGACCGTGCGTGACACCATCAGCGGTGCCGTCGGGGATGCCGTGAAGCTGGGTACCGAGCTGGCCGACCGGCTGCTGGCCTCGGGCGGCAGGCAAATCCTGGAGGAAGTCTACCAGCGTGAACTCGGGGCCTAGACAGGAGAGCGGCATAGTCTATCTGGTCGGTGCGGGCCCGGGTGATCCCGGGCTCGTCACCGTTCGGGGGATGGAATGCCTGCAGCGCGCCCAGGTGGTGATCTACGACTATCTGGCCAATCAGGCATTAGTGCACTATGCCCCCGCCGGAGCCGAACTGCTCTACGCCGGCAAGGTCGGTGGCCGGCATAACCAGGAACAGGACGATATCAACCGGCTGCTGATCGAGAAGGCCCGTGCCGGCAAGGTGGTGGTGCGGCTTAAAGGCGGCGATCCCTTCATATTCGGCCGGGGTGGCGAAGAGTGCCAGGCGTTGGCTGCAGCCGGCATACCCTTTGAGGTGGTGCCCGGTATCACCGCCGCCGCCGGCGCTGCGGCCTGTGCCGGCATACCGCTTACCCATCGCAGGTATACCCCGTCGGTGGCCTTTGTCACCGGCCATGAGGATGCGCAGAAAGAGACGTCGGCCATCGATTGGCCCCGGCTTTCCACCGGCAGCGGCACCATCGTCTTTTACATGGGGATGACCAGACTGCGCAGCAACATGGCGCAGCTGGTGGCCCACGGACGTGCGCCGCAGACGTCGGTGGCCCTGGTCCGGTGGGCCACCACCCCGCAGCAGCAGGTGCTGACCGGTACCCTGGCCGATATCGCCGACCGTGCTGAAGCGGCCGGCTTCAAACCACCGGCCCTGATCATTGTGGGCGAGGTGGTGGGCCTGCGAGGGCAGTTGGCCTGGTTCGACAGGCGGCCGCTGTTCGGCAAACGGATCATGGTCACCCGTGCCGCCGACCAGGCCGGTGAGTTTTCTCATCTGTTGGAACAGCGGGGCGCAGCGGTGGTTGAATGTCCGACGATTGCACTGGTGCCGCCTGATTCGTGGGACGAACTTGATGCGGCCATTGCTGACCTTGCTGCCTATGACTGGCTGATCCTCACCTCGGCCAACGGGGTGCGCTTCTTCTTTGAACGGCTGCGGGAGCAGGGCAGAGACAGCCGCAGCCTGGGCCGTTGCAAGGTCTGTGTGGTGGGGCCGAAGACGGCGGAGCTGGTACAGGCCCAGGGGATTGTGCCGGACCTGGTCCCCGAGCAGTTCACCGCCGAGGGGGTGGTTGCCGCCTTCGGACGTGTGGGCGTTGCCGGTAAACGGGTGCTGTTTCCGCGGGCCGAGGGGGCCCGGGAGGTTATCATGACCGAGTTGGCCCGCAGGGGAGCTACGGTCAGCGCGCCGGTCACCTACTGCAGCCGGCTGCCGGAACATCTGACGGAAACGGCACTGACCGCCCTTACCGAACGGCAGCTGGACGTGATCACCTTCAGTGCATCGTCGACGGTGCGCAACCTGGCAGCGTTGGTTGGTGGCGCCGAACGTCTTGCCGAATTGCTTGAGGGGGTAGTGGTGGCCTCCATCGGTCCGATCACAACCAAAACCTGTCATGAGCTGGGCCTTCACGTCACCGTTGAACCGCGGCATGCCACCCTTGCCGATCTAACGGCGGCGCTGGAACAGCATTTTTCGCGCTGACTCGACTCCGTATCCCTTTCAGATGAAACAGGAGAAGGCCCTGCCATACAAACCCGGCAGGGCCTTCTCCTGTTTACTGTCTTCGGTTGTTACAGCGGCCGCAGGCCGATCTTATTCCTTGAGCAGTTGCAGCATCTTGGAGGCCACATCCTGGCCGCTGATATTGTAGCTCCCCTGCGCCAGCTGATCCTTGATCTGGTTGACCTTGTCCCAGCGCACGTCGCCGCCTGACGGCTGCACCTCGTCAACCTTTGCCATCAAGTCGGACAGCTGCACATGGAAGGGACTTGCAGCCCCTTGGGTGGAGCGGGTGTAGCGGCTCTTTTCCGTCTCAGTGGGCCGCATCACCGGCTTCACGCCGAAGACCGTGGGTTGTGTCGTGGCATCAATCCTCATAACAGGCTCCTCCATTGTTAATTACATCGGACAGATGCTGGGAAAACTTAAACGCCCTCATGGCACTGCCAGTTCGTGTACCGTGCCGATGCTGGTGAGAGGCCGGTCGAAGCGTTTGGCATCGCCTACCACCACGAGCTTGAAGGCCTCCGGATGCAGGTAGTTGCGGGCAACGCGCAGCACGTCCGCACGGGTGACCGCGGCAATCCGCTCCCGATAGCGATCCAGATAGTCGGGCGCGTAGCCATAGAACTCCAGCCGGGCCTGCTGCATAACGATACTGGCCGGGGTGGTGAAGCCGAACAGGAAGGAGTTGATGATCGCGTCCTTTGCCAGCGTAAGTTCTTGCTCGCTGACCGGTTCGGTCCGTATCCGCGCGATGATGCCGGTCATAAGGCCGATCACCCTGGTGGTGGAGTCGGCCCTGGTCTCGGTCTCGGCGGTAAAGGTACCGGTGAAGCGGCGGCCTATCTCGAAGTCGCTGCCCACGTTATAGGCAAGCCCCAGATTGGTCCGTATTTCCATCATCAGCCGTGAGGTGAAGCTGCCCCCCAGGATAAAGTCGAGTACCCGCACCGCGTACAGGTCGGGGTTGTCCTTGGTTATTCCCAGGTGCCCCAGCCGGATCACCGTCTGGTTGATATCCTTGTCGGCGTACAGTATCTCCGCCTTGTCCGTCGTCCGCACCTGGGCAACCGCCGGCAGCCGCAGCGGTGTGGACGGATGCACGCTGCCGATGGTGCGGTTAAGCTGGCTGAGCATCCGGTTGCGGTCAAAGTCGCCCGAAACGGTGATGATCAGGTTGTCCGGACGGACAAAGCGTTGGTGGAAGGCGATCAAGTCGCTGCGGGTGATCGCCTCGATGGTGGTTGCGGTGGGCACCTGGCCCAGGGGATGGCCCCGGTAGATCGCCCGCACCAGTTCCCGGTCAGCCAGTGCCTTGGGATCATCGTTCTGGCGGCGGATCGCTTCCAGCGCCTGGCGTCGGGCCACTTCCAGGCGTTGTGCGTCAAAACGGGGCCGGAACAAGACCTCATTGAACAGCTCCAGGGTGCGGGGCAGGTTTCTGGTGAGGGTGGTCATGGTGACCGTCCCGCTGTCGGTGCCAAAGGAACTCTCCACCGAGGAGGCCATGAATTCCAGCTCTGCGTCCAACTGGTGCGGGGTAAGGGAGACGGTGCCGCCGTCCCGCATAACAGAGCCGGTCATGGCGGCCAATCCGCTTTTCTTCGCCGGGTCATAGACTGAACCGGTATGGATCATGGCGGCTACGGTGACAATCGGTAGTTCATGGTCCTGCAGCAGGTAGACCGGCGTACCGTTGGCAAGCAGCACCCGCTCGGACCGGGGTATGGTGTAGGCAAGGGGCGGAAAGGTCATGCTGCGCGGATTGGCCAATCCGGCGGCAGCGACGTTGGTCAGGGAAGCGCACAGCAGTAGCCACAGCGCAAGGAGCCAGCTTCTCATTGGTGCGCCCTCCCGTTGCCGTTTTTGGTCAGGATGCCCACCGTCCTGTTGGTGCGGGTGAACCACGCGGTGGCCACCCGCTGAATGTCGGCCGGGGTGACCTTTTTAACCTTGGCCCGGTAACTGGTCAAAAAGCGCCATGAACCGGCCGTCGCCTCATACTCGGTCAGGTTGCGGGCCAGACCGCTGTTGGTTCCCATCTGCCGTACCTCTTCGTACTCCAGCGTGTTGAGGACCTGCTGCAGCTCGTGGGGGGTGACCGGCTCTTTTTTCAGTCGCTCTACCTCGGCCAGTAACGCCTGTTCCACCTCGGCTGCGGTATGCGGTGCCCGGGGGGTTGCTGCCAGCAGAAACAGGTTGGGATAGAGGTTGCCTGGGGCAGTAAAGGTTGAGACATCGGTGGCCAGTTGCTTTTGGATCACCAGTGAGCGGTATAGGCGCGCAGTGCGTCCCTGGCCGAGAATGGCGCTGATGACATCGAATACCTCATCGTCCTTGGCCCCCAGTGCGGTCTTGTGGAAGCCGATCAGCACCTCCGGTTCGGCGTCACCGATCACCTCTATCCGCCGTTCTCCCCGTTGCGGTTCTTCCTGCACCGTCACCGGCGGTACCGGCGTTCCGGGGGGGATGTTGCCGAAGTACCGCCCGACCAGTGCGATCACCTGCTGCGGCTGGATGTCGCCCACCACGGCGATGATGGCGTTGTTGGGGGCGTAGAAGCGGTGCAGGAACCGTTCCGCCTTGGTGCGGGAGAGGAAGCGGATATCCGACATCCAGCCGATGGTGGGTTGGCCGTAGGGATGGGCCTGATAGCAGGCGGCCAGGAAGGTCTCCCACAGTTTTGCGGAGGGCTCGGCATCGTAGGAACGCCGGCGTTCCTCCATCACCACCGCCCGCTCGGTGTAGAATTCCCGCAGCACCGGATCGCGCATCCGGTCTGATTCGATGGCGGCCCATAGCTCCAACTTGTTGGACGGCAGCGAGATCAGGTAGGTGGTGCCGTCCTTGGCGGTGAAGGCGTTGTAGCCAACGCCGCCGTTACGGGCATACAGATCGAAAAACTCATCCTTTACCACATATTTTTCGGCCTGTTTCTCCTGTTCGGCCAGTTTCTGCTCCAGGCGTTGTACCGTCGCCGCATCGGCCTTGGCCCCCTTGGCCTGTTCCGCCATCATCCGTTGGGCCGTGGTCTCTATCTTGTCCAGCAGCGGCTTTTCCGCAGCATAGTCGGTGGTGCCCAGGGTCTTGGTCCCCTTGAACAGCATATGCTCAAGCATATGGGCCACGCCCCGTTCGTCGCTGCGTTCATTGACACTGCCGACCTTGAAGCGTATCCAGGCCGCCACCGTGGGGGAGGTATGGCGTTCCACCATCAGCAGTTTCAGGCCGTTTGGATAGCTGTGCTCGATTACCTTGTCGTCAAGTCCGGCGGCCTGCAGCGGCAGTGCCATCGCCAGCAGTACGATCAGTAAATATACGGATACCAGGTGTTTCATGATGGGGAACCTCTCCTAGAACAGCGAAAACTTGACGTATCGACCGGGATTCTTCTTGATGTCCACCACCAGGGCATCCAGCGATTCAACGGTCCGATTGAGTTTGTCGTACAGCTCCCGCTCATTGATCAGTTTGCCGGCCGTCCCTTCGCCTGACTTGATCCTTGCGGTAAGCGTCTCCAGATCCCGCATGGAGGTGTCGGCCTTGGTGATCAGTGAGAAGGTCTTGTCGTAGAGGCCCTTGTCGTTTACCAACATGCCGAGGGTGGAGTCCTTGGAGCTTAGCTTGCGGTTCAGTTCGTGCACGTCGTCTGCCGCCTTGATGCTCTTGTCGGCCAGCATGGTCAGCTTGGTGTAGAGGGTCTTGTCGTAGATCAAGCGGTTGAGGGTGCCTTCCGAGGTCTGGATGTCCTGCAGGGTCTTGTCAGCCCTGGTCAGGATGCTCATCAGCTTGTCATAGGGCTCGCTGCTGCGGGCGAAACGGCCCAAGCTGCCCTGACCGCGGTTGATGGTGGCGGTCAGTTCACGCAGCTCTGCCGAGAGCTGCACCGTGTTGGTGTAAAGGGTGGGATCGGTGGCCAGTTTTCCCAGGGTCCCCTTGCCCTGCCGGATGTCGTCCACAATACCGTTCAGGCGGTCGAAGGTCAGGCCTGCCTTTTCGGCGACATCGTCCAGGGTGTGCACCGGCTGGCCCTTAAAATTATTTTCCGGCCGGTCGAAGTAGTGCTGCGACGGCACGATGTCCACATACTTCTCACCCATAAGTCCCCGCGTCTTGATGGTGATCCGCGAGTCCGGCCCCACCTTCTTTGTGGCTTCGCGATCCACCTCTGCGGTGATCTGTACCTGGTTGCTCCGGTGTGGGTCCTGAAAGCGTATATCCTGAACCACCCCGACATCCACCCCGGCCAGCCAGACCGGTGCGCCGGTTTTAAGGCCTGCCACGTTGTCCATGGTGATGGTGATGGTGCTGGTGGGGGTGAACAGCTTGGTCTTCTGGCCCATCAGCAGGATCGCCCCGGCCAAGAGGAGGAGCGCTATCAGGATGAAGACGCCGGCCCGTACCTGGGCCCAGCCGATCTGGTTGCTTCGTTCCATAAGGTCACCGTCTCATACGAAAAGTGATGCATCTGTTGGCTGCAAAAACTCGCGCACATTGGCCAGGTCGCAGGCTTTGAGGTCTGCTTCGCTCCCCTCGAAGGCCAATCGGCTCTCATGTAACAGTGAGAAGCGCTGCGAGGTGGCAAAGGCGGTTGCCAGATCATGGGTCACCATCAGGGTCGTCTTGCCGGCATCCTGCAGCCGCCGCATCAGTGAGACGATATTGTAGACCCCGATCGGGTCCAGGCCGGTGGTCGGCTCGTCAAAGAAGATGTAGTCCGGATCCGCAGCCAGGGCCCGCGCGATGGCCACCCGTTTTTTCATGCCGCCGGACAGCTCGGCCGGGTAGAGGTCAAGGGAGGCTTCCACCCCGACAAAGCGCAGTTTTTCCCGCACGATGGCCTCGATTTCGGCCTCCGGCAGACGTCCCTCCTCAAACAGGCGGTAGCCCACGTTCTCACCCACGGTCATCGAGTCGAACAGCGCCCCCCCCTGGAAGACTACGGCAATCCGTTTGCGCTGCTCACGGTACACCGCTTCCGGCTGGTCGGTGATCTCCAGGCCGTTTATGAAGATGCGGCCGCTCTGGGGATGGATCAGCCCCAGGATCAGCTTTAGGATGGTGGTCTTGCCGGAGCCGCTCACCCCCAGGATGGTTCGGTTCACGCCCCGTTCCAGCAGCAGATCGAAATCGGTCAGGATGGTGCGGCCGCCCACCTGGTAACCTACCTTTTCCATTCGTATGCACTGGTCATTTTGCGGCATCTCAGCGGAACACCACGATCAGTTTGGCCAGGAAGAAATCCACCATCAGCACGGTAACCGACGAGAGCACCACCGCCCGTTTGGCCGCCGCGCCGACCCCCTCGGCCCCGCCGCCGGTGTTGAGCCCGGTGTGGCAGGCGATCATGGTGATCAGCCCCCCGAACACGAACGGTTTGATCAGCCCCTCGAAATAGTCGATCGGAAACAGGAACTGGGTGAAGGACGACAGGTACATGGTGGGGCTGATGCCGTAGCCGGCGGCGATGATGTAGCCGCCCAGCAACGAGACTGCATCGGTCATGATCGCCAGGAGCGGCATGGCCAGCAGCATCGCCTTCAGGCGTGGGGTGACCAGCCGCTGGATGATGTCGGTCCCCTCCACCCGCATGGCGTCCACCTGCTCCGTCACGATCATGGTGCCCAGTTCGGCGGTGATGGCCGAGCCGACCCGGCCGGCCACCATCAGGGAGGAGAGTACCGGCCCCAGTTCCTTGATCATGGTAACCGCCACCATGCCACCGATGTAGCTGGTGGCGGCAAACGGTTTTAGCTGGATCAGAAACTGCAGCGCCATCACCATGCCGGTGAACAGGCCGGTCAGAAAGCAGATTACGATGGAACCGAAGCCCAACTTGTCGAACTGGATGGCGAAGTCGCGGTAATACCAGGGGCGTCTGAATATCTGTACCACGGCCTTCCAGCTTACGGCGAAAAAACCCTGCAGGTCGGCAAAAAATTGCAGGGCGCTCTGATCGATACGGGAGAGTCTCATCGTTTACAGCACCGCCGCCACGGCCTCGGCCGCCTCGTTGATAAACTGGAAGATAAGGTCTTGCCGGACGTTATCCGGCAGGTCGTCAAGGTCGTCCCTGTTGCGGTCGGGGGCCAGGATGGTCTTGACCCCAGCCCGGTGTGCCGCCAGGACCTTTTCCTTCAGGCCGCCGATGGCCAGTACCCGGCCGGTGAGGGTGATCTCGCCGGTCATGGCCACGTTGCGGCGGGCAGGTTTGCCGGTTAAAAGCGAGACCAGGGCCGCGACGATCGTCACCCCGGCTGAGGGGCCGTCTTTGGGGATGGCTCCCGAGGGGACGTGGATATGGATCTGGCGGCCTTCGAAGGAGCCGTGGGGGATGCCGAACTGGCTGGCGTGGGCCTGGACGTAGGAGAGTGCCGCCCGGGCCGACTCTTTCATCACCTCACCCAACGAACCGGTCAGGATCAGCTCCGGCTTGCCCGGCATGGTGGTGGCCTCCACAAACAGGATGTCGCCGCCGGTCTCGGTCCAGGCCAGGCCGGTCACCACCCCCACCCGGTCCAGCTCTGCCGCCACCTCGTTGTGGAACTTCTTGGGGCCCAGCAGTTCGCTGACCACCTCGGGGGTGATCTCCTTGCGCAGCAGCCTGCCCTGGGTGATCTCCTTGGCTATCTTCCGCAGCACCTGGGCGATGGTGCGTTGCAGGTTGCGCACCCCGGCCTCGCGGGTGTAGTCGCTGATGAGGCGGGTCAGGGCTTCTTCCGTGAAGGCGGGCGGCGTCTTGGCCAGGCCGTTCTCCTCCAGCTCGCGGGGGATGATGAAGCTGCGGGCGATATGCAGCTTCTCCTCGGTGGAGTAGCCGGCCAGGCGGATTACCTCCATCCGGTCCTTTAGGGGGCTGGGGATCGGGTCCAGCTGGTTGGCGGTGGTAATGAACATCACCCGCGAGAGGTCGAACGGCACATCCAGGTAGTGATCCTGGAAGGAGAAGTTCTGCTCCGGGTCCAACACCTCCAACAGGGCGGATGAGGGGTCGCCGCGGAAGTCCTGGCCGAGCTTGTCGATCTCGTCCAGCATGAAGACCGGGTTGTTGGCGCCGCAGCGATAGATCTCTTTGATGATCCGCCCCGGCAGGGCGCCGATGTAGGTGCGGCGGTGGCCGCGGATCTCGGCCTCATCCCGTACCCCTCCCAGCGAGACCCGCACAAACTTGCGGCCCATGGCCCGGGCGATGGAGCGTCCCAGGGAGGTCTTGCCCACCCCCGGGGGGCCGACGAAACAGAGCACCGGCCCCTTCATCGATTCTTTTAAGGAACGCACCGCCAGAAACTCCAGAATCCGCTCCTTGACCTTTTTCAGGTTGTAGTGGTCTTCATCCAGCACGCTTTCCGCCTTGACGATGTCCAGCAGATCCTGGGTGGATGCCGACCAGGGCATGCCGGCCAGGTAGTCCAGATAGGTGCGGGAGACAGTGTACTCCGGCGATGACGTGTTGATCCGCTCCAGCCGTTTCAGCTCCTTGTCGGCGATCTTTTTGACCTCATCCGGCAGGCCGGCCTCCTCGACCTTGCTGCGCAGCTCGTTGATGTCGGACGACCGGGGGTCTTCCTCCCCCAATTCTTCCTGAATCTGCTTCATCTGCTCCCGCAGCAGGTATTCCTTCTGGTTTTTGCCCACCCGGCGGTTGACCTCGGTCTTCAGCTCAGAGTTCACCTGCAGCTTCTGTACCTCGTCGGTCAGGTGGATATAGACCTTCTTCAGGCGTTCCAGCGGGTCCACCGTTTCCAGCAGCTCCTGCAGGTCGGGCAGTGGCAGGTTGATGTACAGCGCCACCAGGTCGGAGAGGCGGGCTGGGTTGTCGATGTAGTCGATCATCTTCATTACGTCGTCCGGCAGGGGCTTGCCGTAGGAAAGGGATATCTTCAGCAGGCCGATCATGGACTGCACCAGCGCCTCCGAGACCAGCCCCTTCTCGGCGAATTCCCGCACGACCTCCAGCTGCACCAGGGGGAAGGGGGCATTTTGCTCCAGCTCTCCCAGCCGGATCCGATTGACCCCCTCCAGCGTAATCCGATGGCGTCCGCCGTTCAATTTTTTGATCTGGATCACCCGGCAGACGGTGCCGATGTCATGAAGCCGTGCGCGCAGGTCCCCTTCGTCTTGGTCGGGACGGTGCAGGGTGACGGCGATAAAGCCGTCATAGCCCTCCTGTGCCTCTTTGAAGGGGCGTGCACCCGTTTCATCCTGATAGACCGGAAAGACCATGTAGGGGAAGGCCACCATGTCCTTTAACTGGTAGAGCGGTAGGATCTCGGGTATGTTCAGTTCAGCGTGCGGCATCGTCTGATGGTCGCTCCTGGTCAGTGGATGATCTTTGCGGCCCGTGCCCGGGCCGGATCAGCCTTTATGGTGGCGTAGGCTTTGGTGTCTCGGGGCACCGGGATCGAGAAGTCGCCGGCAATCTCCCAGACGTCCAGATAGGCCCAAGGGGCAAAGCTGGAGAGCTGGGCGCCCGGTTCGAGGATGATCTGCTCGGTGGCCCGGATATTCTTGATCTTCAGGCTGGTGCGGGTTGCCATCACGGTATGGCCTCCCTTGAACGGGTCGGCGCCGGCGTCGCTGTACTCCCAGGTCACCTTCTGGATTTGGCTGCCGTGCAGCAGGTCACCGTGGCAGGAGTCGCAACTGCGGGCGGGCCCCAGCTTGTGGGACAGCTTGTCCAGCTGAATCCAGGTGAGGGCCTTGTTGTTGTCCGGCATCCCCCCGTAGAGGCCGGTATAGGCCCAGGCGTCATCGGTGCGCTCGCCGGCCGGCAGGCTGGCCGGAAAACGCCAGTGCAGGCCCGGCGTAAAAGGGGCACCCTCCTGGTTCATGGCTGCCATCGGGAACGGCTTCACCGGGATCCAGCGGCCCCGTTGGTCCCGGATCAGGATCGGCTCGGGCATGATGCCGTAGTAGGCCATGTACTTGAAAAAAGGCGTTGCTATCCCAGCCAGGCGGCCCGGCCCCCAGTAGGTGCCTTGATAACCGCCTACCTGCTGGATGTGGCAGGCCTCGCAGGTAAGCCGTTTGTGCAGCGAGGCGTTGTGCCCCTCCACCTCCCGACGGTGGCAGCGGATGCAGGAACCCTCGGCCTGGCGCAGCACGGTGCCGTGGCCCAGCCTGGGGTTGGTCCTGGTGCTCTCATGGCAGTCCAGACAGCCCACCTTGGCTTGTAGGTGTACGTCGGGCTGCCCCCCTTCCGGGAACGCGAATGAGCCGCCGAAATAGCCGGCACCCCGGCGCCGGTCCTCGGGGCCTGCATGACAGATGGAGGCTCGGCCGTTGCCGTAGCACGACAGGGCAGGCGGCGTTTTCGAGAAGGTGTGGGCGCCGATCGCCGGATTTTTGGGCTGCTTGGGCTGGGGGTTGAAGTGGCAATCCAGGCAGCCCACATGGCAGGTGTTGCAGGCCCGTTGGTTCACCGCGGCGCTGGCCGGTGGGATCGGCAGGCCGGTGTTGGCCTGCAACCGCTCCAGATTGCCGGCGAACCAGGGGCCGCAGTTGTGGGGGCCCCGCGGAGAGATCCAGCCGGCGTATTGGCTTTGCTTGGCGTTGGTCCCCATGGCGCTGGTGCGGAACTGGGCCAGCTCCCGGGGGTGGCAACGACCGCAGGTCTGCTCCATCTCAGGATAGTTCTGGGTCAGCTGGTCGTTTTTGTCCTGCCACTGGAGGGCCGCCACCGAGGCATCCCTGGTCACCTGGCCGTCACGCTGTACGGCGACATAGAGCCGGTTCGTCGGGTTGGTGCCGTAGGCCAGGGGGTAGGGGCGTGGGGTGGTGTGATCGGCGGTGAGCCCCTTCTTGCGCACCACCTGCAACCGGGCCAGCCCTTTGTGGGCCGCTGCCGTGGTGGTCGCCCGGGGGTTGCCCAGGTGGCACTCCTCACAGGAGGCCGGCATCCCGGTCTGGGCTGCCACCTCCTCCTGCGTGACGGTGAAGTGCGGGTAGCCAAGCTCCTGCATCCGTTGCCGGTCTCCGTGGCAACCCAGGCAGCCGGAACCTCCGTCAACAGCCCAGGCAGGGGCCGCCGCCAGTAGTACAAGCGCGGCAAGGGTGACGAGATGGGGGTATGGCATGATTGCGGGTCTCCTTGTGCACGGACAGCCAGACGAGATCTATGCTACCATAGCCTCATCACTCCTGCAATCAGCTCAGTGTGAGTCGACGCTTGCTTTTCATGCGTCCTGTGGCAGACTAGGCGTTGATATTAGCTAGATTACACGACATAAGGTCGTTGCAACCTACAAAGGAGCCAGGCCATGAAAAAGATCGGTGTGGTGTTGTCCGGATGCGGCGTGCGGGACGGGAGCGAGATCCACGAGGCGGTGCTGACCCTGCTGGCCATTGATCAGGCCGGTGCCGAGGCGGTCTGCATGGCCCCCGATAGCGAGCTTGCCGAGGTGAACCATTGCACCATGGAGTCCACCGGCGCCAGTCGTAAGGTGCTGGTGGAGTCGGCCCGTATCGCCCGGGGCAACATCAAGGATAGCAAAGCGGTGACGGCGGACGAACTGGATGCCCTGATCTTTCCGGGTGGCTTCGGCGCAGCGCTTAATTTGTGCGATTTCGGCCAAAAGGGTGCCGCCGCCAGCGTCAACCCCGAGGTAGCCCGGCTGGTGCGGGAGATGCATGCCGCCAAAAAACCGATCGGCGCCATCTGCATCGCCCCAACCCTGCTCGCCCTTGTCCTGGGGAAGACGGCTGGCCCGACGCTGACCATCGGCAACGATGCCGCCACCGCCGCCGAGATCGAAAAGACTGGCGCTCGGCACCGCACCTGCGGCGTGACGGAGGTTGTGCTGGATACGGCCAACCGGATCGTCACCACCCCGGCCTATATGTTGGGAACCCGGATCAGTGAGGTGGCGGCGGGGATTACCAAATGTGTCAATGAGGTGATCCGGCTGGCCTGATTGGTGAAACGGGCGCCCTGTGCGGGGCGCCCGTTGGTGCCAGGAGGAATACCGTGCCAGCGGTTATTTCGAGTACAGCACCGCCACGATCCGGGCCTTGCGGTCCCCCACCGAGACCAGGCCGTGGGGCTGGCTTGAGTCGTAGTAGACGCTGTCGCCGCTCTTGATCCGGTAGATGTCGCTGTCGTAGTGCAGATCGATCTCCCCCTCCAGCACGTAGAGGAACTCCT
>JAJXUW010000031.1 GCA_021782545.1 Deltaproteobacteria bacterium
GTTCTCATACGCCGTCAGGGCAGGAAACAGATTAAAGGCCTGAAAGATAAACGAGATGTATTGTCTGCGAATGGCCGGCAGATACCGTTCGTCGAGCCCGCTCACCTCGGTTTCAAAAAGTACCAGTCGGCCGGAGGTTGGACGGAGGATACAGCCCAGGATGGACAGCAACGTCGTCTTACCGCTGCCAGAGGGCCCCATAAGCCCCACCACCTCGCCAGGAGGCAACGCTACGCTACAAGGTTGTACCGCAACAACCTCCACGGTCCCTTCGTGATAGACCTTGGACAACCCCTGTGTCGTAATCGCGTTGGTCACGTTCAGCCCCTAAACAGGATTGCCGGATCAATCCGTTGTATCCGCCTGATCGAGATCACGGTTGCGATGATGCACATCCCCAAGGTGAGTGTCAGCACCACTAAATTTATCCACCATCTCACCACCAGTATCATGCCCAATGCATCGTACAGACCAACCGTCAGCATAGTGATGATCAGGCTTATCAAATAGCCTAACAGTGCGTTGATCAGCGCCTGGGACAGGATTATTCGGTAGATAGTGCGATTATCGGCCCCCATGGCCTTGAGCGTACCAAACTCTTTGATATGCTCCATGGTCGAGTTGTAGATGGTCTGTCCCACAATCAGGATGCCTACCAGAAAACTGATCACGATGGTCAGCAGAAAGGAGAAACCGACACCGGTTTCAATCGCCCAATAACGGCGTGTTTTTGTGCTGAACTCGCGCTTTGTGTAGACGTCATTGCCGGTCAGGCGCTTCGCAAGCCGCTTCGCCACCGTGGCGGCGGATACGCCGGGGCGGACTTTGGCCACAATAAAAACGGTGCTTTCAGACGGGAAATAATTGATAAGCCCCTGGGCCAGGGCAAAGGAGGTGTACATGATCGGGGCAGTGGTAAAGGATTTGACGCCCCGGCAGATGCCGACGATCTGCACCCTGCGGGAAAGGACATCGCGATATTCACCAATACCGATAGCACCGAGCCGCGCCATGGAAGACTCGTCGATAATGGCAAAATTGCCGTTTTTGAGCTGGCTGACACTCCCCTGCTGCATGTCCCACGGGCCGCCGACTCCACTATCGACATTGAACCCCACCAGCTCGACCTGTTCGGTCCCCCCCTCTTTCTGCTTGATAATGCCCCAGGCAACGATCAGCTTCTCTGCCCACTCCACGCCAGGCTCCGACAGGACAAGCTCATGCACGTATTCGGGAAACGGCTGGGCGAAATCGAAATTTTTGCTGTTTTTAGAGGTAATCCAGATGTCGCCAGCGGTGTGATCGATGATAACCGATGAGGTTTCCATGAGCCCCATGAATATGCCCAACTGATTGAAGATCAGGCTCACCGCAAAAACAACACCGACCAGCGTTATCAATGAACGTGACTTGTCATACAACAGTATGCGCACTGCCACATAGAGCATCATCACGCCCCGTGCCGGTGATTACGTGAGACGGCTGCGCTCAACGTAGTCGATAACACTTTGAATGGTGGTCAATGACATCAGGTCTTCATCCTGGACGGTAATGCCAAACTCCTCTTCAACCGAGATAATGATGTCCATGATATTGATGGAGGCGATATCAAGCTCATCAAGTTCCATAGCAGGGTGCAACGGTTGCGATGATGCGCAATACCTCCCGATAATGGCAAGTATCCGGGCTTCGGTTGATTCCATGCCGGCGTCCTCCTCTGTATGAATGGTACCATCAAACCTTAGCATATTGCCTTCGCTTCGCAACTGCCTGATATATTGATTTTTTGTAAGGTTTGGTACCATATTTGTATTAACTCCCTCGTGGCAAGCCGCTTGTTTGAACAGAGGGAGAAGCTGGTGAAAGACACGACGGTCGCGCAGGTACAATACGTCGAGGCGCTTCTGGCCAAGGGGCTGTTCAACTTCCTGCTCCGGCCGGAGATGTCCGGTACAGAACACCTACACCAGCTGCTTGCCCTTCGCCAGGAACGTCCAGCCAGCACGGTCATCATTGCTAACCATATCAACGCCTACGATCCCCTCTACCTTTCGGCGGCAATCGCCGGCACACTGGGCAAGAAGCTGTACCCTATCTGGCTTCCGGCAAAAAAAAGATTCTTCAGCAATCCCTTGAAACGCATGGTCATGCACTGGCACGGCTGTCTGCCGATCGGCATCGGCAAGGATGAGGACAGCCTGCGATCGCTCAAGGCAATCATTGAAAAAGTACGCGACGGTGACACAATCTGCGTCTTTCCGGAAGGTCAGGTATCGCATAACGGTACACTCGGAAACGACATGGGATTCGTCACCTTTCTTGCAAGGAGGAGTGATTTAATACTGTTGCCGATAGTCCTTGCCGGCATCAAAAGCTTCAAAACCGAGTGGTGGCCGCTGCTATCAAGGAGGCGCCAGTTACGCATAACCGTCGGAAAACCGCTGTATATCATGCGGGGAAATACGGTGAACTGCATCGAGCTATTGGCCCACACCGGTCATGCGCCCACGTTGTGGACCAGTGATGATTTGTCAGAAAAATTAACACCCGCAGTCATCCCAAAGGAGCCGCGCCATGATTGATACCTACAGCAATATCGTTGCCAAATACGTTGAGCCAACGGATCGTGAAGGTTACGTTGAAGCGCTGAAGCTCCGCTACCACGTGTACTGTGAAGAAAAGAATTTCATCGACAAACAGGCCGTGAGCGCCGACCAGCAGATAGAGGTTGACGAGTACGACGAGGACAGGTCATGGCATTTCCTGGTCATGAACACCAACGCAAACGGGGAAGAGCATGCCATCGGCACGGTTCGCCTGGTACGTTATTCCGACGACAAAGGTTTTCCCACCGGGAAGTTTTACCCCCCCCTGTACGAAAAGATCATCAGCCACGGGATACCTGTCGATGAGATGGCTGAAATCTCAAGACTGTGCATCAATCCATGTTTCAGGAGGCGGCGCGATGACGGTCTGTATGGCATAGGGTCTTACGGCACCAATGACATACGGCGCAAGTATCCGGTTGTGCTGCTTTCGCTCTTACGGGAGATGTATCAGTTCAGTAAAAAGATCGGCATTCATTTTTGGCTCTCCAGCATGGAGGACACCCTGTACCGTTACCTCAAATGCATTTCCCTTGAATTTGAACCACTTGATGAGAACTACATCGATTACTACGGGAAGGTTAAATCGTTTGTTCTGGGGATCGAACAGGCAGAGGAGCAGATGGAGCAGAAACAGAAAGACCTGTACCTCTATTTTACTACCCCCACCCCGACACCGCAGGGATGAGCGGCCATTGCCGCAAAACAGAAAAGGAGTGAGACACCATGCCCCCACAAATCGATTACGACCTGTTTATCGCTCGCAACAGCGGCTATATCTCACCGGCAACCCAGCAAAAGATGCGCACCCAGACGATGCTGATCGCCGGCTGCGGCATCGGCAGCAGTGTGGCTGTATGCGCCGCACGGATGGGATTCGAGCACTTTGTGCTGGTTGATGGTGATCTGGTTGATGCCCACAACCTGAATCGCCAGTTTTACGACTATGCTGATATTGGTAAACCCAAAGTGGATGGCCTAAAAGACAAGATCCTACGGATAAACCCTGACGCACAGGTTGAGGCGCTCAACCTGTACTTCACCGCAGATAACACCGAGGCTATTGTAAAAAAAGCTGACATCATCTTTGATACGGTAGATTTCCTTGATCTGGATGCGATCCTTAATCTGCACGAAAGTTCTAAAAAACTATGCAAAGAGCTTTTCACCGCCCTTTCCATCGGTTTTGGGGCGGGTGTCCTGTATTTCCCCCCTGCCTCAGGCATCTCTCTTGCCGATCTGCTGGCAGCGGATGTCCAAAACGCCCAGGCCGCCGGCAAGGCTGGCTACGTCACGGTCTTTGCCAAGGTGATAGAACGGATTGCAGCAGAGCTGGACCCGCTGGTGGTGGAACAGATATCCAAAGCACTTACCATTATGGAAAACGGCAGACCCTGCCCGGCGTCTCAGGTGGCCGTCGGCAGTTTTACCGTGGCAGCCCTGGCACTATCGATGATCCACGACCTGCTCGACGGCAGGCCTTTACCCGCTGCCCCTGACATGCTCATCCACAGCTTCAAGAACCACCAAACCCGGCTGGTGAACATAGCGGGGTAACCACCAGGCATTGAAAAACCCCATTGAAAAACCCCATAACTCGCAGGATACAGAAAGGGCGCCGTTAGTTACCAGCGCCCTTTTTACAACAGCACCCAAGACTCTCTCATGTTAGCTACTCATGCCGCTTTTTGGTCTATCCGGCGCTTGCCGTAAATGGCCAGACCGAACATCCCCAGCCCCAGCAGGACGATGGTACCCGGTTCGGGAACGGCGGCCCCGGAGGCCGGGTCATTGATATCCTGGCTCCAACCCTGCGTTCCATTGTAAAGACCAACCGTAAACTGGAAGAACAGGTCATGCGTACTTGCCAGGATGTTTGCCGGGTCAAAGACGGTGTTGGAGTCAAAGGTGTCTGCGGCAGTCCCCCCCTTGGTAGGGTCGATGTCGCCATAGCCTGCCCCTTTGCCGTTGGCAGGGGATTGGATAGACGTCACATCCTGCACGACGGTGGGGTCATTTTTCGATGACGGCAGGATACCAGGTGAAAAATTGCCGGCAAACAGCAGGGTGCCGTTGGTTACTCCGCTAAACTGGTCGATGGCGGTGCGTCCCGATGGGCTCAACGTTGCAAAATTAATAGGTGTTGAAGTGGCGTACAGGGCAAAGGCCCCGCCTGCCTGCTCGATAGTGAACCCATTGGTCAGGTTAGAATATGCCGCTACATCATAGAGACCGTAGATCATCCCGTAGACATAGTCACCGGCAGTCGCGCTCCACAGATTGTTAAAACCGTCGGTTGCCGCGTTTAAGCTGATGATCCCCCATGTTTCGCCTTGAGGCAGGTACGTGGTATCCTGTGACGAGGTTACCCCTGCGAATTTCAACTCCACAGGTCCCTGATACCCCCCGAGGGTAAAGCCGAACGATTGTGTGGCCGTCATGGCCAGGATAAGGGTTGCCGCCGCGAGAAGCTTCTTCATGGATCTGTCCTCCCATCGTAAAGAGTGTTCCAACACCATCCGACTGCCGTGACTGCAAGACACCAACCTAGTTGTGCACTCAAATGGTTTTGCAACTGATTAAGCAGACAGCGTGCCAAGCCACCAACATATTGTAATTATTGTTATTTTAAAAACAGGCGACTTTTTTGCCGTATCAGGTTGTTAAGAAACCCGACAGGTCATCTGTCACCTCTTACAACTTACAACGACGGCGGTTGTAGAATGCCAGCCCAAACAGTCCAGCCCCCAACAGCAGCATGGTTGACGGTTCAGGCACCGGATTGTTCGGGGCGTACATGCCCGTCAGGTACAGTTCTTCAAAACCATCGCTCAGACCGTTCAGACGGAAATCAGCCTGGAAGAAATAATTGCCGTTGTACCATTGGGTCAGGTCCATGGTTGGCGCATAGGCCACATAATCCAGCTGTCCGCTGCCGATGTTATTGTCAACCGTGTAGCTGGTCCCGTCTATTTTGGGAATGACCAGCGTACCAGGTGCCGTTACCCAGGCCGTTGGATCAAAAACCGAGTTATTGATCATATCAAAGGACCAGTGCGCCTGTTCGGCCCCGGCCGCATCGACGACACGCACATTGCCCAATATGTCGATAGCACCGTAGTTGTGATTCGCGTTGTTAATCTGGTTCATGTCAAACATAAACACCGGGATGTTCACCTGGGGGCCAGCATAACTATGCAGAAAATCAATCACCTGCTTCACCGTGATGGTATTGCCGCTACCCCAGACGCCACTGAATGAGGTTATGCCACCGCCGGGAGCGTGCAAGGGATCAACAAAGCCGTACGCGGCATTCGAGGCACCGGTGGCACCGGTGTAGACCTTAACCGCCAACAGCCCCGTGCCGGTGGTGACGTCGAACCCCGGATAGCCCAACAGGGTGTTCAGATGCGCGGAAAAGGCGACAAAATCGTCGTAGGTACTGCCCAAGGTCCCATAGAGTGAGCTATCAACACCGGGGATCGGGGTCGATGGGTCTGGCATGATGATGACGGCCCCCGCAGGGGCACTCCAACAGATCACTCCAAGTGCTGCGGCCACAACGGTCTGTTTGATGGTGCATTTCATGATCGTACCTCCTTGTTAAGCCCTGGCAGTGACTCCTCCAATGCAACATGCGAAAGCTTTCGTTTCGAACGAGCCAATGCAAACCCAATACCAATAAAATACTAAAACAATATCAGCAAATTACATGCAAACGCAGAATCAGATACTGTGGCTGTAAAAAATCCTGACAAGGATGGATAGTCGCTGCCCCCTTAGGGCATCCAGAAGGGTACTTTCGTATTGAAGGCTTCCCTTTTGGCGCTCCAGTTGCTATACAAGAGGGCACTGCCATTCCATTGCGCCCGCCACGCTGCGGTCGGATCCATTTTCCTGAAGGAGAGAGACCATGAGTGAAATCGTCGACATCTATGCCCGGGAGATCCTTGATTCCCGCGGCAACCCAACCCTGGAGTGTGAGGTGTTCCTTGAGTCCGGCGCCTTTGGCCGGGCTGCCGTCCCTTCCGGTGCCTCCACCGGCGAACGGGAGGCCCTGGAGTTGCGCGACGGAGACAAGGGGCGCTATCTGGGCAAAGGGGTGCTGAAGGCGGTTGAGAATGTCAACAACCGGATTGCCGACGAGCTGATCGGGATGGAGGCCAGTGATCAGGTGGGGATTGACCAGCGGATGCTGGAACTGGACGGGACGGAATTCAAGAGCACCCTGGGTGCCAACGCCATTCTGGGCGTCTCCCTGGCCGTTGCCAAGGCGGCCGCCGAAGAGGAAGGCCAACCCCTCTACCGCTACATCGGCGGTGCCAACGCCCGGGAACTGCCGCTGCCGATGATGAACATCTTAAACGGCGGTGCCCATGCCGATAACAATGTGGATATCCAGGAGTTCATGATCATGCCGGCTGGTGCCACCTGCTTTGCCGAGGCGCTGCGGATGGGGGCCGAGGTGTTCCATGCCCTGAAAGGGGTACTGAAGGCCAAGGGGTACAACACCGCCGTCGGCGACGAGGGCGGTTTCGCCCCTAACCTCACATCCAACGAAGAGGCCCTGGAAGTGATCATGGAGGCGATCGCAAAGGCCGGCTACAAGCCGGGGGAGGACGTGCTGCTGGCCCTGGACGTGGCCTCTTCAGAACTGTACGACGAGGAAAAGAACCTCTATACTCTGGAAAACGAGGCACAGAAGGAGAAGACCCCGGCCCAGATGGTGGATTTTTACGAGAATCTGGTCAACAAGTACCCGATCATCTCCATTGAGGACGGCATGGCGGAGAACGACTGGGACGGTTGGAAACTGTTGACTGACCGCCTGGGCAAGCGGATCCAGATCGTGGGGGACGACCTGTTCGTGACCAACCCGGCCATCCTCAAGGAAGGGATACAAAAAGGGATTGCCAATTCGATCCTGATCAAGCTGAACCAGATCGGTACCCTCACCGAGACCCTGGAGGCGATCGAAATGGCCAAACGGGCTGGCTACACCACGGTTATCTCCCACCGTTCCGGCGAGACCGAGGATACCACCTTGGCCGATCTGGCGGTGGCGGTGAACGCCGGCCAGATCAAGACCGGCTCCCTGTGCCGCACCGACCGGGTGGCCAAATACAACCAACTGCTGCGGATTGAGGATGAACTGGACACCACGGCCCTGTTCAAGGGCAAGGATGTCTTTTATAACGTAAGAAAGTAGGATCTGACCGACAGCTGGACACGACAAAGGCGGGGAGCGATTCCCCGCCTTTGTCGTATGAGCGGCAGGCTACAGACTGTGGCGAAACTTTACCAGGGCATAGAGGCAGGCGATCCCTCCGATGGCCATGGCGACATCCCGTAGCCAGGGGATCGGTTTTTCCAGCATGGCATAGATCAGCGGGTCCAGGAGGGCGGTGGTCAGCAAAGTGGTGCCACCCCAGGTCAGCAGTTTTTTCATGGTACCCCCTCGATGACGTCATAACGTCTCACAGCAGATTATTGACACCATAGCGCGACGAGCGACGATTGGCAACGCTGGAACGTGGCAATCCACGCCGGATATGGTATAGCAAACGGAACAACAAAACAGGAGCCCGGCCCATGGATACCCTCTCCAGTTGGAACCGTTATCAGCAGCTTCTCTGCCACGCCCCTTCCCTGGGACTCTGGCTGGATATCAGCCGGATGGGGTGTGACGAGGCCTTTCTGCACCAGATGGAACCGGCCATGCAACAGGCCTTCACCGAGATGCGGGAATTGGAGGCCGGCACCATCGCCAATCACGATGAAAACCGGATGGTGGGGCACTACTGGCTGCGTGACGCCGGACGGGCACCATCAGCGGAAATTAACCAGCAGATAACGCAGACGATTACCCGTATCACCCACTTTGCCGCCACCATCCATACCGGCGGCATCCCCTCCCCCACCGGCAGGCCGTTCGCGAAACTCCTGGTGATCGGCATCGGCGGCTCCGCACTGGGGCCGCAGTTCGTGGCCGATGCCCTGGGCAGCGCCACCGACAAGATGACGCCGTTCTTTCTGGACAATACCGATCCTGATGGCATGGACAGGGTTTTTAGCCAGATCGGCGACCTGCGTGACTGCTTGGTTCTGGTGATCTCCAAAAGCGGCACCACCAAAGAGACCCGCAACGGCATGCTGGAGGCCAGGGCGGCCTGGCAGCGGGCCGGGCTCGACTTCAGCCGTCAGGCCGTGGCCGTCACCGGCGAGGGGAGCGAACTGGACCGGCTGGCCGTTGCGGAAGGCTGGCTTGACCGTTTCCCGATGTGGGACTGGGTGGGCGGCCGGACCTCGGTTACCTCGTCGGTGGGGCTGGTGCCGGCAGCCCTGCAGGGACTGGATATCGCGGGACTTCTGGATGGTGCGCGGCTGTGCGACCAGGTGACCCGCGGCACCGAAACCCGCAGCAATCCGGCGGCCCTGATGGCGCTTATGTGGCACCACGCCACCGACGGACACGGCGTCAAGGATCTGGTCATCCTGCCGTACAAAGACCGCCTGCTGCTCTTCTCCCGCTACCTGCAGCAACTGATCATGGAATCCCTGGGCAAGCAGTTTGATCGCACCGGTAGACAGGTACATCAGGGGCTCACGGTCTACGGCAACAAGGGGTCGACGGACCAGCACGCCTACGTGCAGCAGCTCCGCGAGGGGGTGGCGAACTTTTTTGTGACCTTCGTCGAGGTACTACAGGATCGGGCGGGAGAACGACTGGAGGTGGAACCGGGGGTAACCAGCGGTGATTTCCTGTTCGGCTTTCTCTACGGCACCCGCCAGGCCCTGGCGGAACAGGGACGCCCCTCCCTGACCATCACCGTGGAACGCCTGAACGCACGCACTGTCGGCATCCTGATCGCCCTGTTTGAACGCACCGTGGGACTCTACGCCTCACTCATCAACGTCAACGCCTACCATCAGCCCGGCGTCGAAGCGGGCAAGAAGGCGGCCGGCGCCATCCTTGCGCTGCATGGCAGGGTACGGGAGTTCCTTGCAACGCAACCCGGAATGGTCTCGCCTGAAGAGGTGGCTGCCGCCATCGGCGCCCCCCAACAGGTGGAAACTGTTTACGCGCTGCTGCGACGCATGACCTATAACTAGCAGGAAGCGCCCCGCCTGGACCTGCCGGACGGGGCGCTTCCTGGTTTTATGCGGAATGCCCTGCGCCTAAAAAACGGCTTCACGCGACTCTTCGAGCAGCGCCTCCAGCTCCGCTATCTGCATCTCCCCGATATCCAGAACCTCCGCCTCAAGCGTCAACGGCAAGACCAGCTCTGGTTCATGCTTCAACCCCACGCCGAAACGGTGGCAGGCCAGGTTTACAAAACGCACAATAGCAAGCATCTTGTTGGAAGGGTCCCACGCTTCAAGGTGGTGGTCACGCACCACGTCGCAATACATGGCGGGGAAATTCCAGTGCTGCATCAGACGATACCCCTGTTCAACGTGCATCGCCTCGAATATCTCAAGCACCAGTTCATCATCGAACAACGAATTGATAACGCCAGCCTGCACTAGTCGCTCAATGGCCTTGAGCAGATACAGCTTGCCGACATCGTGCAACAGGGCAGCAAGATAGATCTCATCGGCAATACCACGCATACCGCAATTCTGCGCCAACCAGCGGGCGCCCAGAGCACTGCCGTGGCTATGCAGCCACATCTCCTTCATGTAACGGTCAAGCGCCGGATTTGTAGAGCTGTGGGCCGCAGCCTGCGAGGCGGCGATGGCGATGTTGATCACCTGCTGGGCGCCGAGACGAATCACCGCCTCCTTTATGGTAGCGACCTTGGTCCGTCCCATGTACATCGGCGAGTTGGACATCTTCAGCATCTGACTGGCCAGGGACTGATCCTCGTTGGCCACCTGAGCCACTTCATCAACGGTAAAATCGTAATCCGACAGCATCCGTTGCAGCTTAAGCGCAACCGGATGGAAGATCGGCAGCTCAATCGGCTGCGAGGCCAGCAGTTTCCTGACTGTTTCCGGTAGTGCGACACTCGACATGCAATCCTCCTGAGGTTCAGGCGACCTGAACATCAATCATGAGATAGTTAGCTGCGCTGTTGCATCACCTTGTTATCAATCTGTACAGCGTCCGATGGTCAGATGTACCGGATAGATCTGGTCACCCTCAGGGCGTGATTTCCGCACCTCCCACACCCGCACGGTGCGGATATCGACAAACCCCGCACTGCTCAAGAAGGATTCCATCTCGGCACGGCTGAATCCGTTGTGTTGAACCCCGGTAGGATCATCATGAAAGCTGCCATCCTCCCTGTCAAGATCGGCAATGCAGAGTTGGCCGCCAGACAGCAGCGAGTCATGGAACCGTTTTACCAACCCGCCCACATCCGCGATATGGTGCATGGTCATGCTGCTTACCACCAGATCAAACCGTTCCCCATCAGGCAGCGCCCCTGATCCGTCAGGGGGCAATAACAACGGCTTAACCATAGTAATACCACCAGTTACGCACTTATCGGTCAACTGTTCCAGCATTCCTTGAGAACTGTCGGCCGCCACGATCTCACCCACGAGAGGTGCCAGGGCAAGCGTCACGAGACCGGTACCACAACCAAAATCCAACATCCGCGTAGCGGTACAAGGGCGGGCTTCTTTGATAATGCCATCAGCAACCGCATGGGCCAGCTGAACCCGGCGTGGTTCCTGATCCCAGCGTGCTGCGGCCTGGTCAAAATCACGCAGCGGTTGTTTCGTGTCCCGGTTCATACCGTCTCCTCCCGTTGGCAGGCGCGATCCCACGCCTCATAGCCATCGCCAGCCAGGGCCAGGAAACGCTCAATCCGGTCGCGATAAAAGACCCGTTGTGTTGTCTCCTGCAGCAGCTCGGCCAGTTCATCGGCAGCGATCAGATGCCGTGTATGCAAAAACGTATACCAAGCGCGCAGCCCCTCCAAATGGCAATCCAGCACCTCCAAGGTGGGCTCAAGGCTGTGGGTGATGTACCAGTTGCCGGCAAAATAGCGGATCTGCTCTGGCTGGGGACGCAGGATATTCTGCTGTAAAAAGTCCACCTGATAATCACGTACATAATAATCCATCGCATAGGCAAGTTCAGAAGCACGTTGATCCGTTAGGCCGGAATTCAGTAAATAGTCATAAAACTGTTGCAGCAGCTGGCGACAGAGCCTATCCACCCGCACCTCGTCTTCCAGGGTTTCACAATCGAACTCATCATATTCGTAGTCAATCGGTGGCAGTTGTTGTTCGGGCATAGCAGGACCAACCTTTAACGGAGACTGCGCGGGTCGAGGGCATCGCGAATCCCCTCTCCCAACAGGTTATAGGATAACACGGTAATCAGGATAGCCAGGCCGGGAAACAGGGAGAGCCACCAGGCAAATTCGATATAATCCTTGCCCGAGCTCAGGATATTACCCCAACTGGCCGTGGGGGGCTGCACCCCGATCCCCAGAAACGACAGGGCCGATTCGGTCAGGATAGCCCCCGCTACCCCGAGGGTGGCTGCGACCAGCACCGGCGACAACGCATTGGGCAGGACATGGCGCACCATGATCCGCAGATCGGAACAGCCGATGCAACGGGCCGCCTGAATATACTCCATCTCGCGGATGGCCAGCACTTCGGCCCGCACCAGCCGGGCCACCCCCATCCAGCCGGTAAGCCCGATTATCGCCATGATAATCCAGATGGAGGGCTGCAAAAAGGCGATCACCGCAAGGATCAGGAAAAAAGCCGGGAAGCAGAGCATGATATCCACCAGCCGCATCAGCAGGTTGTCCAACCAGCCGCCGTAGTAACCGGCAACCAGCCCGACCGCGGTTCCCAGCACGGCCGCAATTCCTACCGCCACAAAACCTACTTTAAGTGATATCCGGGCGCCCCAAAGCACCCGTGTCAGCACATCACGCCCCAGCTCATCCGTACCGAACCAATGGTGCCAAGATGGGGGCTGCAGCACATTCCAGGCATTGATGGTGGCTGGCTGGTACGGTGAAAGCCACGGGGCCAAAAGTGAGAGCATAAACAGCGTCACCACGGCAACACCGCCAAGCATGGCCAGCCGGTTACGCCGCAGGCGCGGCCAGAATACGGCATAAAAAAAGGAGGTTCTCAACATCGGCACCTCCGTCACCCCTGACGGATACGGGGATCAGCCAGGGCATAACTGATATCGGACAACAGGTTGCCCAGCAGGGTGAGAAAGGCGCCGATCACCAGTATGCCCATCACCACCGGGTAGTCACGGGACATGACCCCCTGGTAGAACAGTTGTCCCATGCCGGGGATCGAAAAGATCGTCTCAAAGATGACACTACCGCCAATCAGCCCCGGAATGGAAAAACCGGCCAGGGTAATGAGCGGCAGCAGTGCATTGCGCAGGGCATGCCGCCAGATCACCACCCGCTCGGGAAGTCCTTTGGCACGGGCGGTGGTGATATAATCCTGCTCGATCACCTGCAGCATGGCAGAACGCATATAGCGCGAAACGCCGGCCAGAGAGCCGAAGGAGGCCACCAGGATCGGCATGAACAGGTGCCTTGCCAGATCCCACAGACGACCGAGCCAGCTGTAGTGTTCATACCCGAGGGTGTGCAGTCCCGAAATAGGGAGCCAGTTTAGCTTCACCCCGAAAAAATACATCAAAAGCAAGGCAAGCCAGAAGGTGGGCACGGCAAATCCCAGAAAAACGAAAACCGTAATCCCTTTATCCACCAGGGTATCGCGGTACACCGCCGCCAAAACACCGATCGGTATGGCGAGGCCAAACTCGATCAGCAGCGCAATGATGTTCAATGAAAGGGTTATCGGCAACCGTTCCGTGATCTTGTCCACTACCGGCCGGTTATCGCTGGAGAAGGAACGACCAAAATCCAGATGCGCGAGATGCGTTACCCAGGTGATATACTGGACATGCAGCGGCTTATCCAGGCCGTAAAATTTCTGCAGCCGTTCGCGGGCATCCTTCCCTACTTTGGGGTTCATCGCTATCTGCATCTCTACAGGCTCACCAGGTGCCAGGTGGATAACGGTGAAGGTGATCAGGGTGATCCCGAGCATGAGCGGAATCAGAAGAAGGATGCGACGCAACAGGTAGGTTGCCATCAGCGTTCCCGTCTCTGCAAATAGCTGCGAAAGGCGCCTAGGGCCTGGCCACGATGGCTGATACGGTTTTTTTCTTCCAACGACAGTTCGGCCATCGTCTGCCGAAAACCGTCAACCAGGAACAGGGGATCGTAGCCAAATCCCCCGTCTCCCCGCAGCCCGTTGAGAATATGCCCTGTAACCACCCCCTGAAACACCTGCTCGGTGCCATCGGGATGGACGAAGGCCATCACACAGACAAAGGCGGCCTTGCGGCTGGCCGACGGTAGAAACGCCAGTTCCTCCAAAAGCTTCTGATTGTTCGCGGCATCATCGGCCCCTGGTCCCGCAAAACGGGCTGAAAGCACGCCGGGACGGCCATCAAGGCCATCCACGACCAGACCTGAATCATCGGCAAGCACCGGCAAACCACAGGCTTGGCTGGCTTCGCGGGCTTTTTTAAGGGCATTGTCGACAAAGGTGGCACCATCTTCTACGGTCTCCGGTAGATCTGGCAGGTCGGTAATGCAGAGCAGTTCATCCACCAAGCCATCAAGAACCGCCTGGATTTCCGTCAGCTTACCATGGTTACGGGTGGCCACCACGAGTTGTTTCATCGAGCCAGGGCCTTGTGCTGCAGATTAAACAACTGTTGGATACCGGCCATAGCCAGCTGACGCATGGAATCCATCTGTTCGATGGTAAACGGCTCAGCCTCGGCGGTGCCCTGCACCTCGACAAAACGGCCTGAAGAGGTCATGACGAAATTCATGTCCACCTCGGCCCCGGAATCTTCCAGATAATCAAGATCAAGCAGCGGCTCGCCGCCCACAATCCCGACGCTGACCGCCGCCACTGCTTCCTTAAGGGGCGAGGCGGACAGTACCCCTCGCTGCAGGAGGGTATTGATCGCATCCGTAAGAGCCACGTAGGCGCCGGTGATGGATGCGGTGCGGGTTCCACCGTCAGCCTGTATCACATCGCAATCGAGATAAATGGTCCGTTCACCCAAAAGCGCCATATCAGTCACTGCACGCAATGATCGTCCAATCAGACGCTGAATTTCGAGCGTGCGGCCGGATTGTTTGCCCTTGGCAGCCTCACGGGGTGAGCGTGTATGGGTGGCGCGGGGCAGCATGGCGTACTCGGCGGTGACCCAGCCGGTGCCTTTACCGCGCAGAAACGGCGGCACCGTTTCTTCCACCGAGGCTGAGCAGATCACGCGTGTATCACCAAACTCGACCAATACCGATCCTTCGGGATGTTTGATAAAATGTCGGGTCAAGGTAACCGGACGTAGTTGCTGGTTAGTACGGCCTGTACGCGTCATGGACACCTCTTTGCTCAGGAGTAGATACAAACGGTAAAAATGTACGGTTTCAGCGGCAAGCTGTCAATAAAAACAGGGGGACTCGCCATGCGAATCCCCCTGTCGTTAAAACATTTGGTTATAAACCTGTTAGACTAGCCCAAAAAGGTATTGGAACAACGGGCACGATTAGCCAAAATGGTCGAATCGACAACCTCGCCGCAGCAGGTGCATCTCCAGGCATCAAAGGAACGTACAAAGTCATAGAATTTTTCAGCGAACATACGGCCCTGGCAGCGTGGACATTTCATGACAGACCCTCCTTCAACAGTATGATGTAATTTTTACAAATCAGGACTAAACAGGTGGGATGTGAATATACATCTACTGTGCCAATTCAAGGGGCCGGATTCAAAAAACCATACCAGCACAAAATAGTTTTTAATTATCAGGGTATTAGATATTCCATCAGTCTTTCAAGTTTCTTATTTGCGATGCCTTTTACCTGCAACAGATCTTCGATTTGCCGGAAATCGCCATTTTTTTGACGAAGCATAACAATACGTGCTGCCAAAACCGGCCCGATACCGGGCACCAGCTCCAATTCGTCCGGTGAGGCATGGGAGAGGGAAAACGGTATCCCCAACACCAGGCACTGTGCCGGGGGAATCGAAGCAATGTCAGTATAACCGGCCCCTCCAGACGGTGGGCAATGGATCACGACTGAAATGCCACGTTGACCGCCAAGCCGATAAGTATCTGGCAGTTGCAGTGGGCGGAGTCCACATCGCGGTTCCGACATTATAATGACGCTATCCGTCATATTTTTGTCGAAGAGCGGATAGGTGCCACCATGGTTCACCGCACCCCGCACCTGAAGCCAGGCTATCGGCTGCGGGGAGACAGAAAAAGCCGACACAACGGCTTGTTCACCGTTATGCCGGCCTCGTATGACCAGCAGCACCACCATGACAGCAGCAACCACCAACAGGGCCAACCGCTGCCAGATCATGGCTATACCTGCACGACGTCCTCTGACTTATGCAGTTTGTAGTCAATGGCATCAATCAGCGCCTGATAAGACGCCTCTATAATATTGTCTGAAACCCCGACCGTACCCCAGCGGGAAGCCTTATCACCTGTTTCAATCAACACCCGTATTGAAGAGGCGGTACCTTGGCCTGCCGGGAGTACCCGCACCTTGTAATCGTGGAGTTTAACCTCTTTAAGTTTAGGGTAGAACTTCTCCAGCGCCTTCCGCAGGGCGTTGTCCAAGGCATTCACCGGGCCCTGACCTTCGGCGGCAGTATGCTCTATCTTGCCACCAACCTTGATCTTGACCGTCGCCTCGGTGGTAGGTTTACGTTCATCAGTGCGCTTTTCGTCGAGCACTCTGAACCCCATGACCTGGAAATAGTTACGATGGGTGCCGATCGCCTTTTTCATCATCAGTTCAAATGATGCCTCGGCCCCCTCAAACTGGAAGCCGCGGTTTTCCATATCCTTGATTTCCTCAAGAATGTCCTGGGTGACCGGGTCTTTACTGTCAAGATTGATTTGGAACTCCTCGGCCTTGGCCAGGATATTTGATTTGCCGGAAAGGTCGGACACCAGTACGCGGGTACTGTTGCCTACCAACTCGGGGCGGATATGCTCGTAGGTTTCAGGATGCCGCTGGATTGCGCTGACATGCACCCCCCCCTTATGGGCGAAGGCCGATTTTCCAACGTACGCCTGATGTTTCTCAGGTGAAATATTGGCCAGCTCGTAAATGAAGTTAGAGACCTCCCGCAGTGTTTTGAGTTGCTGGTCGGTAATGCACTGGTGATGCAGTTTCAGTTGTATGGCCGGGATAATCGAGCAGAGATTGGCATTGCCACACCGTTCGCCGAAGCCGTTGATGGTGCCCTGCACCTGAACAATGCCGCGTTCCACCGCCATAAGCGAATTGGCCACGGCGCACTCGCTGTCATTGTGGGTATGAATCCCCAGCGGGATGGTAATCTTCTTCTGGATCGTGGTGATAATCTCTGCTACCTCGTATGGCATGGTGCCACCGTTGGTATCACACAGGACAATACAGTCGACCTTGGCGTCCTGAGCGGCCAACAAGGTCTTAAGAGCGTATTCCGGGTTGGCCTTGTAGCCGTCAAAGAAGTGCTCGGCATCGTAAAACACCTCGGCCACGTTCTGCTTGAGGAACACCAGGGAATCGTTGATCAGCTCGAGATTCTCCTCAAGAGATATCCGCAGCGCCTCACGCACATGGAAGTCCCATGTCTTGCCAAAAATGGTGATCACATCAGGTTCAGCGGCGATCAAGGTTTTGATGTTATGATCCTGATCGGGGGTCGTCTTGGCACGCCGCGTTGAGCCGAAGGCAGCGATCTTGGCCTGTTGCAGTTTTTCTTGTTTGATATCCTTGAAGAAGGCGACATCTTTGGGATTGCTGCCGGGCCAGCCACCCTCGATATAGTGCACCCCCAACTCATCAAGCTTATGCGCAATTCTGATTTTATCTTCGACAAGAAACGAGATATCCTCGGCCTGCGTGCCATCGCGCAGGGTCGTATCGTACAGTTTTACTAGACTCATCAAGTGCCTCCCTGTTCACCACGTCCGGTCTATAACATTGTTCGAGGTTTTTCAGTATAGCATCATCAGGTTGCTGTCAAGCCCCATCTGGATACGGCATGGCGCTCCAACCCGCTAAACCTCTCACAATCCAAGTTCCTGACGTACCGTTGCAACCAAGTCCGGCAGACGAGCTGACACCTCCGCGGAAAGCTCGGTATCCATCTCGATGCACGCCGGCTGGATACCGAGCAGAATGATCTCGGGCGGCAACTGCCCCACTAGCCGCGCAACCGCCAGCAAGTCCTTAAGCCCCATCTGATGAGGCGACACCTTGGTTTCAAGGGCCAACGGCACCTCATCACCAGTCAGGCGGACCAGACTGCCTGGCGGCAGGCCGGCCTCAACCGCATCGACGATGATCAGCCGCCCCACCCCCTCCAACCTTGGCAGCAGGTCCAGCCCCAAGGTACCACCATCCAGCAGCGCAACCCCTTCCGGCAGCCCCCCTCGTTGTTCAAGCACACCGATTACCCGCGGTCCCACCCCGTCATCGGCCATAACCGTATTACCCAATCCCAACACCAACGTCGTCTCGGCCATGCTGTATCCTCGTAAAAGAAGCGGGGTGGTTGGCCCACCCCGCTTTGTGATAAACGGATGTCGTCTGCTGCTACCTCTTCGGTTTCCAGGGGAAAAAATCCCAGAATCTGCTTTTGCAGACCGCATATTCGCCGGTGGTAAACTTGTAGCCGCTGAACATACTGGATATCTCGCCCCCCTTCTCTTTGATATCCATCAGCCAGGCACTGTAGATGTGGTTGATCACAAAACCGAAGATCAGCCACATGGCCAGGTGGTGATACAGATGCAGCTGCTGGGTAGTCATCAGAACGTAGACCAGCTTTAACAGTGAGTGCATTGCCCCTCTGGGCGCATGTTCCGCATACATGGCAAAGCCGGTCAGGATCATGAACCAGTACACCAGAAACAGTACAAAGTAGGCGGTGGCCGCCATAGGATTGTGGCCCACCGTCTCGGGGGCCTGCTTGCTACGGAACGTATAGTAGTCAAAGACCTTCTTCATCTCTTCACGGCCAGGAGCACTGAAAAACGGGAAATACTCCCGCCAGCCGGCAAAACAGTTGCCCTTGAGCGCCCATATCATACGGGTGATCACACTGACGGCAAAGGCGTAGGCGAACACAAAATGGATAAAACGGACCCAGCCCATCAGGTAGGCCTCGGGTGAGCTGCCGATGAAAACAGGATTACCGATCAGGATACCGGTGATGGCCAGCACCACGATGGACAGTACATTAACCCAATGGCACCAGCGGACCGGCAGTTCCCAGATATACTGCTTAAATTTGCAATGATGCTCTTCCTGCATGGCTGCCCCCTTTCGTCAGGAGACCGTAACCCGAACCAGTTCACTGCCGGTGGCATCAGCAACATGCACCGCACAGGCCAGGCACGGATCAAACGAATGCACGGTACGCAAAATTTCCAGCGGCTGATCCGGCTTGGCCAGAGGTGTGCCTACCAGAGCCGCCTCGTACGGTCCCCGCTGTCCCTTGGCATCGCGGGGTGAGGCGTTCCAGGTGGATGGCACCACCGCCTGATAATTCAGGATCTTCTGATCCTTGATCTTGATCCAGTGTCCCAAGGCGCCACGTGGGGCCTCATGCCAACCGTAACCGGCTGCCTCGGCCGGCCAGCTGGCCGGATCCCACTTCTCGTTGTTGTGCATCCGGTAGTCCCCTTTGGCAATATTGTCGATCAGGGCATCCAGCCAGATCGGGGTCTGCCGGGCGATCAGCAGGCAATCGATGCCGCGGGCGCCGGTACGTCCTAACGTTGAGAACAGGGCCGCCGGCCCTACCCCCAGTTTGCCGAGCACCATATCCACCGCGGCCTTTGCTTCCTTCTGACCGCTGGCATAGGCCACCAGCACCCGTGCCAGCGGACCTACCTCCATAGGGGCTTCATGATAACGGGGCGCCTTCACCCAGGAGTATTTCTTCTCCACCTCCAGCTGCTCGTACGGCGGTTTGGGACCGGTATAGTCGGCCTCCGTCTCCCCGTCCCAAGGGTGCAATCCCTTCCCTGCCCCGCCGGCATACTCATACCAGGAATGGTCCACATACTCGGTGATCTTCTGCTGGTCCAGCGGCAGGACCTTGGCCAGATCTTTGTTCATAATCGCACCGGCCGGCATCCAGAGGTTCCCAGAAAGCGGGTCGGGAAACTCTCCGTAGGAGAGGTAATTGCCCACCCCGCCACCGATTGAGGCCCACTCCTTATAAAACCCGGCGACCGCCAGCAGATCGGGGATGTAGACCTGTTCGACAAACTCCTGGGCCTTCAGCAGCAGGCGTTTGATCGTCACCAGCTTATCGGCGTTCAGGGCATTCTGTGAATCGGGATCGATCGGGATGGCCATCCCCCCCACTAGGAAGGTTTGGGGGTGAGGGTTTTTACTCCCCAGAATGGCGTGAATCTTGATGACCTCCTTCTGCCATTCCAGCGCCTCCAGGTAGTGGGCAGTGGCCATCAGGTTGGCCTCCGGCGGCAGTTTGTAGGCTGGATGCCCCCAGTAGGCGTTGGCAAAGGGCCCCAGGCGCCCGGTGCCGACAAAGGCCTTGAGCCTGTCCTGCACTTCCTTGAAATGGGTGGCGGAGTTATTGGGCCAGTTTGAGAGCGATGCCGCCAATGAGGCGGTCTTGGCCGGGTCAGCCGTAAGGGCCGAGGTGATATCCACCCAGTCCAAGGCGTGCAGATGATAGAAGTGAATCACGTGGTCCTGGACATTCTGGATACCGATGATGATGTTACGAATCAGTTCCGCATTGGGCGGTGCCTTGATCTTGAGGGCATTTTCCACCGCCCGGATTGAGGCGATGGAGTGCACGGTGGTGCAGACCCCGCAGAACCGCTGGGTCCAGTACCAGGCGTCACGCGGGTCGCGCCCTTTCAGAATCTTCTCAATGCCGCGGTACATGGTACTGGAGCTCCAGGCGTCCTTTACTTTGCCACCCTCTACCTCAGCCTCTATCCGTAGGTGCCCTTCGATCCTAGTGATCGGATCAACCACTATCCTGGCCATGGACTATTCCTCCCCTTTCGGATGTTCGTCAGTCTTGTCCGTATCCTTGCGCAGGGCGTTCATGGCGCCGTGGATGGCAAAGGCACCGGCAACGCCGGCGGCAAAGCCCAGACCGATCATATCTGCGCTCTTTTCAATACCGAAGCCCGGCACATTCGGGAGTCGACGGTACAGGGGAGAGGTATCCCAGAACTGCGGTTCGGAACAACCGACGCAACCATGGCCAGACGCAACCGGCCAGCTGACCTTTTCGTTGAACCGCTGGGTCGGACAGTTGTGGAAGGTGGCCGGCCCCTTGCAGCCCATCTTGTACAGGCAATGGCCGTTGCGATGGGCATCGTCGCCCCAGTGTTCCACATACTGACCGGCATCAAAATGGGGGCGGCGTTCGCAGTTGTCATGAATACGCTTGCCGTAGGCGAACAATGGCCGCCCATGGCTGTCCAAGGCCGGCAGCTTGCCAAAGGTGAGGAAGTACACCACTATGGCTGTCAGGTTGTCGGCGTTACAGGGGCAACCGGGCAGATTGACCACCGTGGCACCCGATACCGCTTTAGAAACCCCTACTGCACCGGTGGGGTTGGGAACGGCGGCGGCGATCCCGCCGTAGGAGGCACAGGTACCTACCGCAATGGTGGCGGCGGCACTACCGCACACCTGACGAGCACGATCCAGATGGGATTTGCCGCCCACGCAGCCGTAAACCCCGCCATCCTTCAGCGGAATCGAACCTTCGACCACGCAGAGGTACTTGCCCTTGTAATCAGTGATCGTCTTTTCAAGGGCGGCCTCCGCCTGATGGCCGGCGGCCGCCATGATGGTTTCATGGTAATCGATCGAAAGGATGTCCAGCACCAATTCGCCGACCGTGGGGTTGGCAGCCCGCAGCAGCGCCTCGGTGTCGCCGGCGCAGTCCTGAAACTCAAGCCAGACCAGGGTCGGCCGTTGTACCCTGTCCAAGGCATACACCACCTTGGGGACCATGGTAGCCGGTAGCGCCATGGCTGCCGTCACGGCAGAACAAAACCCCAGAAATTCACGCCTTGAAACCCCGCGCTCCTCTAACAGGCGGGCCACCGAAAACCCACCCTGTCCTGCTCCGTCCTTCTCTTTTCTGTCCATGGAAACCTCCTGCCGTTGGTCACACCAGACACTCTGTTCAAACAGTGTTTTTATTATGTAGCACAGATCAAATCGTTTGCAAGTTGTTCCTGATCATTTCTCACCCTAGCAGGCCGTTGAAAATCGACTCGATTCGAGCCCACTTCAATAAGCCGGTCGTTTTTTTGAGTTCGCCTTGTTGCTTTCAGTTCAGTGCTTCTGGTTTTTCAGCTCTTTTTCAATTTGTTTTGCC